>JBBKWR010000151.1:0-2741 GCA_037969055.1 Flavobacteriaceae bacterium
GCGGCATTCTTCGACTATGACAAGGATGGCGATTTGGATGCCTATATACTCAATAATAGCAATATTCCTGTAAGCAGTTTGGGCTATGCCGAGCAACGGGGTGTTAGGGCCCAGGATTGGGCAGGGGTTCCAGCCATTTTTAGGGGCGTCGGAGACATGTTACTGAGAAATGACGGGGGCAAGTTTGTGGATGTGAGCGAACAGGCCGGAATTTACGGTAGTTTGATCGGATTTGGTTTGGGCATCATGATTACCGATATCAACAAAGACCTATACCCAGATATATATGTCTCGAACGACTTTTATGAAAGGGATTATCTATACATCAACCAAAAAGATGGCACTTTCAAAGAAGAAATAAAGGATTGGACCTCCCATTTATCGCTTTCAGCAATGGGAATAGACATTGCCGATATCAATAATGACGGGAATGCAGATATCTTTATAACAGACATGTTGCCCGAAGCCGATCAGCGCGTTAAATCGGTAATGGAATTCGAGGGCTATGATGTTTTCAAGCTTAAGCAGCGAAAAGATTTCTACCAACAGTACATTCAAAATACCCTGCAGTTGAACAATGGTAATGGGTCTTTCTCCGAAATTGCGAATTTTAGTGGGGTAGACGCCACCGATTGGAGTTGGGCAGGGTTGTTATTTGATATGAACAATGATGGCCTTCGGGATATCTTTATCACGAACGGTATCAACCATGATCTGACCGATTTGGACTTTGTTGATTTTTTTGCCAATGAAATCATTCAGAAAATGGCGCTAACAGGTCAAAAGCAATCCATTGATTCGATCATCAATAAAATGCCGATAAGGCCACAGCCAAACTATTCGTACAAAAACAATGGTGATCTTACTTTCTCAAATGCCAACGCAGAATGGGGATTCGAGCTACCAAGTATGTCGAATGGGGCCGCATATGGAGATCTTGACAACGACGGTGACCTTGACCTTATCGTCAACAATGTCAACATGGATACTTTTGTTTACGAGAACCATAGCGATTCGCAAACCAATAACCAATTTTTGAAATTAAAATTTGAGGGCGACCAAAAAAACAAATTCGCAATTGGGACGAGTGTTTATCTTTATTATGCAGACAAGATCGTCTATCAAGAACTGATGCCTTCCAGAGGTTTTCAGTCGTCTATGGACTATGATATGACCATTGGACTGGGCACGGCAGACCTAATCGATTCCTTGAGGGTTATCTGGCCAGATAACCGCACACAACTATTGACCGGTGTCAAGGCCAACCAAACAATAAAACTAAAGAATAGCGATAACCTAGGTATTTATCTTATCCCAAATAATAAGGTGGACAAACCCCTACTTCGTGAAATAAAAAACAATGCGTTGGTAGCGCATAAAGAAAATAATTATAATGATTTTAATCACGAAGGACTCATCGCAAAATTACTTTCCCAGGAGGGTCCTTCATTAGCCATTGCGGATATCGATAATGATGGCAACGATGATATTTATGTGGGTGGCGCCGCAGGTCAGGAGGGGACTGTATACAGGCACATGGGCGAAGGGATCTTAAAAAAGATGCCACAATCGGCAATAGCTTCCGATGCCCAATTAGAAGATACCGCAGCCGCTTTTTTCGATGCGGACGGTGATTCTGATATTGATTTAATGGTGGGTTCTGGGGGAAATGAGGTCGGTAATGAACGTGATTATAGGAGCAGATTATATTTAAACAATGGCAAGGGCATATTTACGAAATCGGACCAGATGCTCCCAGCGACCTTTAAGAATATTTCGGTCATTGCGCCAGAAGATTTTGATGGAGACGGCGATATCGACGTCTTTATCGGTTCTCGCAGCGTAGTTGGCACTTATGGTATCGATCCAAACCAACTTTTCTTGGAAAACAATGGTGACGGCAGTTTTGTTGATGCCACCGAGCGCTTCGCCTATGATCTAAAAGATGCCGGAATGGTAACCGACGCCCTATGGACCGATATGGATGGGGACGGTAAAAAAGACCTACTCACTGTTTCGGAATGGGATACCCCAAAAATCTATAAAAACACGGGGAGAAGGCTGTCCAAAATTTCAAGTGAACTCGACAGTCTGTATGGCTTATGGAATGTGGTGGAAGTTGCCGATCTGGATGAAGATGGTGACAATGATCTCATTCTTGGCAATCAAGGTAGCAATGTACACTATAAGGCTTCCAAGGAAAATCCCATGAAGATGTGGATCAACGATTTCGACAACAATGGTACCATAGAGCAAATCGTTACCTTGCACACTGGAGGAAAGGACTTTCCAATTCATCAGAAAAAAGAACTCACCGGGCAGTTGGTATCCCTTAAGAAACAGAATCTGAAAGCTTCTGAATATGCCAAAAAATCTATCTGGGAATTATTCCCTGCAGAAATTTTACAGAATTCAATATTGAAAAAATTGAATATTTCTGAATCGGTGGTCGCCATTAATGAAGGGACTGGGAAATTCAAGATTAAAAAATTACCCAGCCAAGTACAGTTTTCCTGTATATGTGGTATTACCTGTGCAGATGTCAACAAGGATGGTCATCTAGACCTTGTCATGGGGGGAAACAACTTTGAGTTCAAGCCCCAATATTCGAGACTTGATGCCAATTTTGGCAGCGTACTCCTAGGGGACGGAAAATTGGATTTTAATTTACAGGATTCAAATAAAAGTGGCTTTTTTATCAGGGATGAGATCAAGCACCTAAACCAATTCAAGGATAAAAA
>JBBKWR010000152.1:0-23048 GCA_037969055.1 Flavobacteriaceae bacterium
GGTGCCATTCCTGCCCCGCCACCAACATAGAGCATCTCAGATTCAGATTCATTAATAAAGAATTCACCATAAGGACCTGATATGGTAACGTCATCACCAGGTTTCAATGAAAATATATAGGAGGAGGCAATTCCCGGATTGACAGTCATCCAACCATTTTTCGAACGGTCCCAAGGTGGGGTTGCAATACGAACGTTCAACATGATCTCACGCCCTTCGGCGGGAAAGGAAGCCATAGAATAGGCCCGTTCTACCGTTTCCGGGTTTTTCATTACCAGTGGCCAAAGGTTAAATTTATCCCACTCGGCCTGGAATTTATCGGGCGTCTCATGTTCCTTTGGATGTGCCGTAATATCGATATCCGCGTATTTTATCTCGCATTTTGGAATTTCAATTTGAATATATCCCCCAGCTTTGTAACCCATGTCCTCAGGGATCTCGACCACGAATTCCTTGATAAAGGAAGCCACATTATAATTCCTGACCACTTTTCCCGGCCATTTTTTGATGCCGAAAACCTCTTCAGGGATGGTGATCTCCATATCCTGTTTTACTTTCACCTGACAGGCCAAACGGGCACCATGGTTCAATTCTTTCTTGGAGAAGTGGGGGGTTTCCGTGGGCAGGGCTTCACCACCTCCCGATAGCACATGGCACTCACATTGTATGCAGGTTCCACCGCCACCACAAGCGGAGGGAAGAAATACTTTTTGGTTTCCCAAGGTGGCCAACAGGGAGCTCCCCGAGGCCACTTGTATTTTCTTTTCTCCATTAATGGTAATGGTTACGGGACCTGAAGGCGATAACTTTTCTTTGGTGATCAATAGCAAGGCTACCAGTAACAGCAAAAGGATTAGAAAAGCTACTACGGTAATCATTATGGTTCCCCCGGTACTGGCTGCTAATATCATATTCATTCGTTTATAGCATCGTTATAAGAAATCTCTTTTTTATGGAGTTCTTTGTCTTGTTCTATATCTCCTACCTGGTCTGTAGGCTTCGTTTCTTTTTCAATTTTTTTCACAGTCTTTTTTTCAACAGGTGCGGGTGCTTCATCGCCACCGGTCAACATTCCCCCAAAACTTTGAAATCCGATACCCATCAGACCTGTAATAATGAAGGTAATTCCAAGGCCCCTTAGGGGTGGCGGAACATTCGAATATCTGATTTTCTCCCGAATGGCGGCAATCGCCAAAATCGCTAAGAACCAACCAATCCCAGAGCTCACCCCGTAGTTAAAGGCAAGTCCCAAAGTTTGTATGTCACGTGCCTGCATAAAAAGGGAACCTCCCAATATCGCGCAGTTCACCGCGATCAAGGGCAAAAATATTCCAAGGGAATTATACAGCGCGGGAGAGAATTTTTCAACCACGATCTCGACCAGTTGTACCATGGTCGCAATGGTTGCGATAAATAGGATGAACGAGAGAAAGCTCAAATTGTATTCGGCATACTCCGGACCCAACCAAGCCAATGCACCATCGCGTAAGATGTACTGGTCCAATAACCAATTCAACGGCACGGTCACGGCAAGCACGAAAATTACCGCCGCCCCCAAGCCCACTGCTGTCGTTACTTTTTTAGATACCGCCAAAAACGAACACATTCCCAAAAACACGGCAAATACCATGTTGTTGATGAAGATGGACTTAAAAAACAATTCTACATGTTCTAACATAATCTTATCATTAATTTTTTTATAGGCTAATTATCTTCGACCAAAGCCGGGTTTTTGGTACGCTGTATCCATATAATAATACCAACAACAATCAATGCCGCCGGGGGAATGATCATAAATCCGTTGTTTTCGTAGCCTATGCCATATAATCCGGTCTTGGTCACTGGATTGCCCAAAACGGGAAATCCGAACAAGGTACCAGATCCCAAGAGTTCCCTAAAAAATCCAACGATGACCAAGATAAGTCCGTAGCCTGCTGCATTTCCGATGCCATCCAAGAACGATCTCCAAGGTCCGTTAGCTAGCGCAAAAGCTTCAAACCGTCCCATGATAATACAGTTCGTAATAATCAGCCCAACAAATACCGATAGCGTTTTACTCAATTCATAGGCAAATGCCTTGAGCACTTGGTCTACCATGATCACTAAGGCGGCCACGACCACAAGTTGAACGATGATCCGGATTTTGGAAGGAATGACATTCCGCATCAGCGAGATGACCACGTTGCCCATCGCCAAAACGAACATCACAGATATTGCCATTACAATGGATGCCTTCAACTCGGCCGTTATTGCCAGGGCCGAACAAATACCAAGCACTTGGATGGTAATGGGGTTATTGTCCGCTAGGGGATCGAGAATAAGGTTCGTATCTTTTTTACTGAGTAGTGCCATAAATTTATTTTTTTGCTTTGATAGAATCCAAGTAGGGCTTGTACTTATTCAATCTTTCTTTGATCATAGCACTTACGCCATTTCCTGTTATGGTAGCCCCGGCCAATGCATCGACCTCATTATCGTCTTTAATGGTGTTCACCGGATCATTATTGCCTTTGGCAACATTAACCCCAACATATTCGGCACCTTCAAGAATCGACTCCCCTATAAAATCATCCATAAAATACCGCTGTTTGATATTGGCACCCAACCCAGGAGTTTCCCCTTTATGGTCGAAATAGACCCCTTGGACCACCATATCACTATCCAGGGAGATAAATCCCCAAATTGCATCCCAAAGACCACTTCCATATAATGGAATTATGTAGTACTTTTTACCATCTTTTTCTCCAATAAATAATGGAAGTTTTTGTGCCTCCCCTTTTTTGCCAGCGCTTATCTGTTTTTTTAGATCGATCAAATAAGCTTGGTCATCGGGGGTAACCTGTCCACCTTGTATGACCAATTGTTCCTTGATATACTTGGAAAATTCTGCGGCTACTTTATCCGTAGGGACGAAATTCACGCTGCCTTCATCCTCATTTTCATTGATACCCATGGCATACAGGATGTTCTGTTGCTTTTCCAGGCGCTCATTTTCACTGATCTTCTCTTTCAATCCGGAGGAGAAAAACGCCAATGATGATCCCACGACGACGACCATAATGACCGAGAAAAGAATGGTATAACTGTTTTTATCTGTATCGATTGCCATAATTAAACGGTTTCTGCTTTAAGTTCTTCTGCTTTCCCATCCGAGTCTTTCGGAAGGATAACGGCATTTTTTAATCGCTTCATACGGCGCTTTATATTGCCGCGGACAACGTAATGGTCTATGGTCGGTGCAAAAACGTTCATCAGTAAGATGGCTAAAAATACCCCTTCTGGATAGGCAGGGTTGAATACGCGGATCATCACGGACAAAAAGCCGATCAAAAAGCCATACACCCATTTACCCCTATTCGTCTGGGCCCCGGTAACTGGATCCGTTGCCATGTAAACGATGCCGAAAGCCAATCCGCCCACGATCAAATGTTTCCAAAAATCAAAACTCATCAAACTATAAAATTTACTGGTCTCTGTAATCCATCCCAAATCAACGACTTGGTTAAACATGAATCCCATCACCAATGTCCCAATCACAGCACTTAGCATAATTCGCCAACTGGCAATCTTGCTAAATACCAAGAACAATCCTCCGAGTAGGATTAAAAATGTTGAAGTTTCGCCGACAGAACCGGGGATAAAACCAAAAAACATGTCCCAATCACTAAAGATCATTGGCTTATTTTGTGCGAGAAAGCCCAGTGCGGTCTCCCCAGAAATGGCATCGACCTGGGCGCCTGCTGCAATATCATTGGCCCGTTCCACTGCGCCGTGCACCCATACCTTGTCACCACTCATCCAAGTAGGATAAGCAAAAAACAAAAATGCCCTAATGGTCAATGCGGGATTCAGGATATTCATACCCGTTCCGCCAAAAACTTCTTTTCCGATGACCACACCAAATACCACGGCAACGGCCAACATCCATAAAGGCGTATCGATAGGTAAGATCAATGGAACCAGCATCCCAGTCACCAAATAGCCTTCTTCAACTTCATGCCCTTTGATTACCGCAAATATAAATTCTACCAACAAGCCTACCCCATAGGAAACCGCCACCAAGGGCAGGACCTTAATGATGCCGATCCAAAAATTATCCCAGGTCAGGAAGTGCTCCATTAGGGAAAAATTGGCAGGAAAACCATTGATGGCAGAGTAGTGTTGGTATCCAGCGTTGAACATGGAAAATAACAGTACAGGAACGAGCGCCATGATCACGGTGTTCATGGTACGCTTTAAATCATCTGCCCCCCGTATATGTGAACCGGAATGGGTTGTATCATCTGGGGTGAACAGAAAGGTATGGAACGCATTGAAAGCGGGTGCCAATTTCTTGTCACGGTAATGGTGCTTTAAAATATGCAGTCTTTTCTTAAAGGTCAGTCTTTTGTCGCTCATGGTTATCCTATTTCTTGTTGTAATAAGTCCAACCCTTCCCTAATGATCTGCTGATGGGGCTGTTTTGAAATGCAAATGAATTCGGTGAGTGAAAAATCTTCCGGTGCCACCTCATAAAGGCCTAGTTGTTCCATCTCATCCAGATCTTTCACCATACAGGCCTTGAGCAATTGCATGGGATAAATATCCATTGGAAAGACCTGCTCATATTGGCCGGTGACGACGAAGGCCCTGTGTTCCCCATTCGTATTGGTCGTGAGGTCGTACTTTTTATTGGGCATCATCCAAGAAAAGGTCAGGGCCCGGGTGTTGGATATTTTATTGAAAACAGGTTTGTTCCATCCAAATAGCTCATAATCATTGCCCTCAGGAATGGCCGAAACGGTATTATTATAAAATCCCAAATAGCCGTCCTGTCTACTTTTGGAGCCAGTCAGCACATCTCCATTGATAACCCTGAAATTCTTGGTATTCACGCCACTGGCATATAAAAAAGTGGCTATTTCACTCCCTATTTTTGTCCTGTAGTATTTGGGGGCCTTCACTGAAGACCCAACAAGGGCGACGATACGCTCAGGATTGAATTTGCCCGTAAGCAAAAGTTCTCCGATGATGACCATATCCTGGGGTGTAACCGTCCAAACGGTTTCCCCTTTATTAATGGGGTCCACCTTATTGATCAAGGTACCTACCAATCCTGCGGGGTGCGGCCCGCTTACCGAATGAATTACGGCACCATTCAACGAGCGCAAGGGCGAATTTGATGATTTACCGATGGATATGTGCACCTTTCCAGGAGTGAGTTTTACCAATGCATTGAGGGCGGCCTGTAATTCCTTTTCTTTACCCTGTAGCACAAAATCGAGCTCTGCGGCCAATGGCGCCGTTACATAGCCAGATATAAAAATTGCCTTTGGGGTGGTGTTGGGGTCGGCTATAACGTCATAGGGGCGTTGTTTGATAAAGGGCCAACACCCACCTTTCAACAAGAAAGACTTGATCTGTTCGGGTTTCACTTTGGTAACGTCAAGGATCCCGATGTCTGCAGTGCTCTGTTCTTTATCCGCCAAAATCTTGACGCTAAGGATGCGCCTTCTTGCGCCTCTTTCAATCTCTACAAGCTCCCCGCTCACCGGAGATACAAAATGCATTTCCGTTTGGTTCTTATTATAAAACAATGCTTCACCTGCCTTGATCTCGGCGCCTTGCTTTACCAACATTTTGGGGGTAATTCCGTGAAAATCATTGAGATTCAGTACGTAAACATTACTTAAAACCGCTTTGGAGATGGTTTGTTCTGCGGCACCTACAAGGTTAATGTTCAAGCCTTTTTTAATTCGAATGTCTTTAGACATATTATGGTTGACCTTATGTTATCAAAAGTTGCCGCAAATTTAGTACTAAAACGAATGTTTTCATAATTATTGACTATAAATTTGGGCATTACAACGATGTAAATTTTTTGGGTACGCTTTTTGTTTACCTTTGCATAAAAATATGGCTTTACATGCGAATAAACCTTCAACAGATTGTTCTTTTGCTATTCGTTTCATCGCTCTTCCCACAGGTCCAAGAAGAGGTGGAAGCCCCTTCAAATATCAAGTCGATAGTCTTCAATGGTCCGACCGGAGATCAATTTCCAGTAGTTCAGATAGGGGATCCGATTTATTTGGAATTTGATGACCTCTCAGCTTCTGAACAAGATTTTTATTACAAAATAATACACTGTGATTACGATTGGACCCCATCAGATTTATTAAAATCCCAATACCTAGGTGGTGTGGACAATCAGCGGATCATAGATTATGAAAACAGCTATACGACCTTACAGCCCTACTCCAATTATCGATTGACAATCCCAAACGATAATGTCCGACTAAAAGTTAGCGGGAATTATGTATTGGAAATTTATAATGGGAGTTATGAGCTTCAATTTTCCCGCCGCTTCTTGGTTTATAACGATTTGGCAAAAGTGGGAGGGGTCGTGAAGCGGAGCCGTGATTTTAACTTTTTGAATGAAAAACAGGTAGTCCAATTCAGCGTAAATTCAGGCAGCACACAACTTGTCAATCCAAAACAAGATGTCAAGGTGGGCATTATACAAAATTATTATTGGCCATCTGCGATCTACAATGTACCCCCACAATTTACGCTAGGCACGGAACTTGTTTATAAATATGATCAGGAAACCAGTTTTTTTGGGGGCAATGAATTTCTCAATTTCGACACCAAGGACCTAAGGGCGCCAAGTTCGGTCATCTCCAGGGTTGAACTACAAGATCTTTACAACCACTACCTATTCAGTGATATTTACCGATATGATAGGCCATATACCTATTATCCAGACATTAATGGAGATTTCGTTGTAAGAACGCTCCAGGGCGATGACAATTCCCGTGAGGCCGAATACACCAAGGTACATTTTAGCCTTCCCTACGATCAAATATTGAACCTCGACGAGGTATATGTATTTGGAAAATACAACAACTATGCCCTGAACGACGAGAACAAAATGGTTTATAACGAAAAGAACGGCATGATGGAGGCGAATATTCTTTTCAAACAAGGCTTTTACAATTATAAGTATGTAGTGAAGAGCAATGATGGTGTAGTGGACCTCAATCTGATTGCAGGCAACTTCCACTTTACCGAGAATACCTATTTAATATTGGTGTATTACCGTAATTTTGGGGACCTGTACGATAGTATCATCGGTGTAGGATCTGCCAATTCCAGAAATATTAGCAATTAGGTTTTATTCAATCCTCATTGGTCATTGAAGGGGTGCCAGCCAATAAACAGCACCAAGAGAAAGTTTTAAATAGATAGCCGATGCTCAGAATGCACGTGCTGGGACTATCCGTTCATAAGAAAGCCCTTTAAGCAGTGAACAGTTAGTCGGGTACAACGCGACCTGGGAGCTATTAAAGTCATCTAATTTCCAAAACGCAATTCTTCATTAAGTTCGTTTAATCCTTCGTTAATTTGGTTATTTAGTTGATATATATCAGAAATAAATACAATTATACCGATCATTTGAAATTTGGCTTTCACATTCAACCTTAGTTGTTTATCTTGCCCATTATTGGCTTTTGAACGCTATGATTTGCAAGCCGTTTATCCGATGTTTATTTAGACCGATATATGTTTTTTTTTCGTATTTTTCAATATGAAAGTGATATGGGCAAGGAAGATTTAAAGCTATTGTAAAATATAACTTTCTTAATTCAAATTTTTTTTAGTCGTGCTTTCGAAAATATTTTTAAGCGTCGGAGCATCTACCCAATTTAGCAATGAACCGATGATTACACAAATCACCAAAGGCATAAAAATTTCGGTCATGACTAGTTTTGAAGGCACTTTCTTCAAAAACTACAAAATGCATTTTGCATTCGGTTATACCATCACTATAGAGAATCAAAGTAAAGATTCTGTTCAACTGACCGCCAGACATTGGGAAATTTTTGATGCGCTCAATGAGACCGAATTTTTAGATGGGGAAGGCGTCGTCGGCAAAAAACCGGTCATCAAACCAGGCGAATCACATACCTACAATTCCGGATGTCTCTTGGCTTCTCCTATCGGTGCAATGCGAGGCCATTATAATATGGTTAACTTCAGCAATACCGAAAAATTCAGGGTCTATATTCCTACCTTTAAGTTCAGCGCCCCATTCGCTTTGAATTAGTATAACCCATTTTCCAATCCCTTCAATTTCGCAAACTGTGCTTTGCAGGATGCTTTTTTCGCGTTACTTTACTTTAATTGATCCTTCATTAATAATTAGTAGATAGTAATGAATAATCAATCTACGCCCTTCCAGATTTTTAATACAAACTCGTTTAGACAGGTACTGCAACTAGGTCAAAAACCCTACCTTTGCACTTCATTTATAACCAAAAAAATAGATCGCCATGGGCAAAGGTTTTTTCCAAGTACCGACCGCATATAATGAACCTATTAAAAGTTACGGCCCTGGGACTTCAGAGCGGCAAGAGGTCCTAAAACAATACAAGGCTTACTTCAAAGGAAAAGTAGAGGTTCCATTGTATATAGGTAATGAGGAAATAAAAACCGGGAATACCAAACCAATGTCCCCCCCACATGACCACAAACATATAGTTGGGCATTACCACTTGGCAGAAAAAAAACATGTTGGCCAAGCCATCAAAAATTGTTTGGCATCCCGATCGGCTTGGGCCGAGCTCGCTTGGGAACAACGCGCCGCAATTTTTCTAAAAGCTGCAGATTTATTAGCGGGGCCATATCGCGCCAAAATAAATGCCGCGACCATGATCGCCCAATCCAAAACCGTCCATCAGGCTGAGATCGATGCAGCATGCGAACTCATTGATTTCCTTAGATTTAATGTCGAATATATGTCTCAGATCTACGAGGAACAGCCCGATTCTTCGGAAGGGGTGTGGAACCGTGTGGAATATAGACCCTTGGAAGGTTTCATTTATGCGATTACGCCTTTCAATTTTACGGCAATCGCGGGTAACCTTCCTGCCAGTGCCGCCATGATGGGCAATGTGGTGGTCTGGAAACCAAGTGACAGCCAAATATTTTCTGCGAAGGTCATAGTCGATGTTTTTAAGGAAGCCGGACTCCCTGACGGGGTCATCAATGTGCTTTATGGAGATCCTGTTATGATTACCGAGATGGTGCTGGCCAGTGCTGATTTTGCTGGAATCCATTTTACTGGGTCAACGCATGTTTTTAAGTCGTTATGGAAACAGATTGGAACGAATATCGATAGGTACAAGACATATCCAAGAATCGTAGGGGAAACTGGAGGCAAGGATTTTATTGTAGCGCATGCCACAGCAAATCCAGCCCAGGTTGCAACTGCCATCGTTAGGGGCGCCTTTGAATTCCAAGGACAAAAATGCAGTGCGGCATCTCGGGTATATTTACCTAAATCAACCGCCAAGAAAATTTTGGAATTGGTAAAAAAAGACCTTAAATCATTAAACAAGCCAGGATCACCGGAAGATACGTCGAACTTCATCACAGCGGTAATACATGAAGGTTCTTTTGATAAGTTGGCGCGCTATATCGAACAGGCGAAGAAAGATAAAAATGCGGAAATTATTGCCGGGGGTACCTGTGATAAATCGAAAGGTTATTTTATAGAACCTACTGTCGTTTTGACCACGGATCCAAAGTATACCACCATGGAGACCGAATTGTTCGGGCCTGTGGTCACAATATATGTTTATGAGGATAAAGACTGGAGCAAAACCTTGAAACTAGTGGATGGCACATCGGAATATGCCCTCACAGGCGCCGTAATATCTGCCGATCGTTATGCCATTGACGAAGCGACCAAAGCCTTGCAAAATTGTGCGGGAAACTTCTACATTAACGACAAGCCCACTGGCGCGGTAGTCGGTCAGCAACCCTTTGGGGGGGCACGTGCTTCGGGCACGAATGATAAGGCAGGTTCGGCACAGAACTTGTTGCGCTGGGTTTCTCCAAGATTGATCAAGGAGACTTTTGTAACGCCCGAAGATTATCGATATCCATTTTTGGGGTAATCTACCCATGTAAAAAATCCAAAGCCCGTATTTAATTAAATGCGGGCTTTTTTGATAGATTATTTCTGGTCACCCACAACTAAAATTCACTTTGCCAACGATTAATTTCCCGCTACGCTATAATTTTAATGTAAACTTAACGTTAATTAATTGTAAATAAATAGCAATTTATTTATGTTTTAGTATAAAAATTGTACGACGATGAAGGAAACTAATCAATACGACCAAAAAAAAGAAAAGACGGAAACTTACTTTCAAAAAACGCAGAATTATTTGAAATCGTATGCCAAAAAATGCAGGGACTCCTATAATTGGATGTTGAGCCTATAGTTCAACCTTTGAATTTTTGGGGGAGATATACCAATTTTTTGGTTTCAAAATATTCCTCGTCAAAATAATCCTTAAGCTCGAAAATTTCGGCAGTCCGATATTCTTTGAGCTCATCGGAGAGATCACCGCCTTTTAAGTATAAGATCCCATTTCGCCTTTCGTGAACGGACTCCTTTTTAATTTTACCTTTTGTCCAATGAACAAAGGTTGGCATGGCGGCCACCGCCCTGCTTACAATAAAGTCAAATTGGCCTGCTATTTCCTCTACCCTTTTATTTATTGGAATGACATTATTCAATTGAAGTCCTTTCGCCGCTTCTTCCACCACCTTTATTTTTTTCCCTATTGAATCGACAAGGGTAAATTGTGTCTCAGGAAATAAAATTGCCAATGGAATTCCCGGAAAGCCGCCACCGGTACCCACATCTAATATAGCGGCCCCTGGTAAGAAATCCTGCAGTTTTGCAATCCCTAAGGAGTGAAGGACATGCTTTAAGTACAGTGCTTCTATATCCTTTCTGGAGACCACATTAATTTTTTGATTCCAATCTTGATATAGCTCCGCCATCAATTTGAACTGGGCGTTCTGAATATCAGTTAACCCAGGAAAATATTTAAATATCAAATTGACGTCCATACGAGCTCAATAATTGACGCAAAAATAGTATATTCATACTCTTAAATTTTTGCTTTTTGGGAAAGTATTTACTAATAAAAACCCTATTTGCCTTATATTTACCAAAAGATTGCACCATATGCAACAAAAAACAATACGATTCTCCCGAGCTGACTCCGCGCAGTTTTTCAAGACTTTGAACAAAAGGGTCAATAATTACTTCAAGGACAACGAAATCCAAAAAACAGGAAATTGGCGACTACATTTGAAATCGGTGATCATGTTTTCTATTTTTCTGGCACCTTATTTTTTGATCCTTACGCTAAACCTTCCCAATTGGGCAAATCTCTTATTGACCATCGTCATGGGTGTGGGTATGGCCGGAGTGGGTATGAACGTGATGCACGATGGCAACCACGGTGCCTATTCCAACAAAAAATGGGTCAACAAATTAATGGGGGGCAGCATATATATCCTTGCTGGCAACGTATACAATTGGCAGGTTCAACACAATGTGCTACACCATACCTATACCAACATACACGAGCATGACGAGGATATGGAAGCGGGCAGGATATTGCGTTTTTCCAAACATACCAAATGGCAAAGACACCATAGGTTCCAGCATTATTACTCCATTTTGCTTTACGGCCTATTGACCTTCAATTGGGCCATTACCACTGATTTCCAGCAGATGTACCGTTATATGAAGCGTAAGTTATCCTATGGCAAATTACCTAGTCCGGCGGTGAACTGGAGCACGCTAGTGGTTACTAAAATACTTTACCTGACCATCTGGATAGTGCTGCCACTGATTTTTGTAAATATGGCTTGGTGGAAAATATTACTGGGTTTCTTTATCATGCACTATGTAGCTGGGGTCATTCTTAGCGTAGTGTTCCAATTGGCGCATATCGTTAATGATACCGATAAACCCTTACCCGACGATAGTGGGAACATGAAAAACTCTTGGGCCATCCACCAATTGTTCACCACTGTGAATTTTGGAACCAAGAACAAGATAGTCAATTGGTTTACCGGTGGCCTAAACCACCAAGTAGAGCATCATATATTTCCGAACATAAGCCATGTGCATTACACAAAAATCTCAAAAATTGTGAAACAAACGGCTTCGGAATTTAATTTACCCTACCACGAATATAAAACTACAAGAAAAGCTATAATTTCGCACTTCAAATATCTGAGGGAATTAGGCAAAAGGCCCTCCTTACAATATTAATAGACTTTTAGGCAACAAGTTGGAAATCACCGTCGGGCCGTTTCAGAGGATGGTCGTAAGGATTTGAGTCCATTTATGGCAAATTCCTATAAAACCATTGCGCCGAATAATCGTTATTAATTTGTTATGAGATAACTTTGCCTTCTATTAAATTTAACTGCAATTAACGATTACCAACAATGAACCAACATTTATCTGATAGAATCAATAACATGGCTACTTCGGCCACATTGGCCATGGCCGCAAAAGCCCGCGAACTGAAGAACGAGGGCAAAGATATCATTGGCTTGAGTTTGGGTGAGCCCGACTTTAATATTCCCGAATTTATCAAGGATGCCGCCAAACAAGCCATCGATGACAACTATAGTAGTTACTCTCCTGTTGATGGATATGTCGATTTAAAACAGGCCATTTCGAACAAATTTAAAAGAGATAATAACCTCACCTATGGTTTGAACCAAATTGTGGTTTCGACGGGTGCCAAGCAATCGCTAGCCAATGTGGCCATGGTTATGCTAAACAAGGGAGATGAGGTGATCCTACCCGCCCCTTATTGGGTTAGTTATAGTGATATTGTTAAACTGGCGGAAGGTGTTCCGGTAGAAGTACCGACCAGCATCGATACCGATTTTAAGATGACCCCCGCACAATTGGAGGCGGCCATTACCCCCAAAACCAAGATGATCTGGTTCAGCTCGCCCTGTAACCCCAGTGGTTCTGTATATAATAAGACCGAACTGGAAGGATTGGCAAAAGTGCTCAGGAAACATCCAAACATCTATGTGGTATCCGATGAAATTTATGAGCACATCAATTTCCGTGGTAGCCACGTGAGCATTGCCGGAATTGAGGGCATGTATGACAGGACGATTACCGTCAATGGTGTCTCTAAGGCATTCGCTATGACCGGGTGGAGAATTGGTTATATCGGCGCTTCGGATTGGATCGCTAAAGCTTGTAACAAGTTTCAAGGGCAAATTACTAGTGGCGCCAATGCCATCGCCCAAAGGGCCACTATCACAGCATTGGAAGCGCCTGTCAGTAAGATCCAATTTATGATAGATGAATTTCACAAGAGGCGTGACCTTATTTTGGCCCTGCTGGGTGAGGTAAAGGGTTTTAACCTCAACGTTCCGGAAGGCGCCTTTTATGTGTTTCCCGATATATCCAGTTTTTTTGGCAAGACTTTAAAGGGCACTACCATAAACAGTGCTTCCGATTTTTCACTTTATTTGTTGGAGCATGCACAGGTTGCAACAGTGAGCGGGGAATCGTTTGGCAACGACAACTGTATAAGAATTTCTTATGCAGCCTCGGAAAAAGAAATAAAGGAGGCTGTGAGCAGAATAAAAGCGGTAGTATCGTAATTGCCCCCAAAGACCGTATACAAAACCGTTGAAACTACGATCAACGGTTTTTTTATGTCCGCTTCCAAAAATAAGGGGTCAGCAAAATTAAAACGGTAAAGAGTTCCAATCGGCCTGCGAGCATTAAGAAGCTGCACCACCATTTTGCAAGGTCCGGGATTCCATTAAAATTGCTCAAGGGGTTTAAGGCTCCAAAGGCCGGCCCCACGTTGCCCAATGAAGAAGCGGATCCACCAATTGCGGTCACAAAGTCGAGACCAAGCGCACCCAATACCAATGCCCCAATAATGAACAATAACATGTAAAGCGCAAAAAAGCCTATAATGTTATAGACGATTTGCTCTTTCACCGTCTTGTTATTATACCTGACCGGGATTATGGCATTGGTATGCAAGGAACGTTTGAATTCCATAAGGCCATTTTTAATGATGAGTACATGGCGCATCACTTTGATGCCCCCTGCCGTAGAGCCTGCGGAGCCTCCCAAAAACATGAGTCCGAAGAAGAAAATGGTTAAAAAGGGTGTCCAATTGGTAAAATCGGCCGTCACAAAACCGGTCGTTGTTATCACGCTCACTACTTGAAACATGGCATGCCGAAAAGCGCTTTCGAGGCTTCCATAAACCATAGGATGGTAATCAGATATCGGCACATTGGCCTTTAAATATACTACTGTGGCCGCTATGATGGTAAAGCCGACGATAAAAGCCGTATAGTACCTGAACTCCTCATCTTTTAAGACTTTCTGTACTTTGCCCTTAAATGCAAAATAACTGAGTACAAAATTGCTTCCTGCCAAAAACATAAAAAGGATTACAATATACTCTATCAAGGGCTGGTCGTTCCAATACGCAAGACTAAGGTTCTTTGTGGAAAAACCTCCGGTAGACAACGTAGCCATGGAGTGGTTGATGGCATCGAAAAAATTCATGCCCGCCAATTTCAATAACAGGGTTTCGGCCATGGTGTATCCAAAATAGATCAGCCATAGGCGTTTAGCGGTATCAGTGATCCTGGGGTGGAGCTTGTCGGTGCTTGGTCCTGGCGCTTCGGCGGCGAACAATTGCATCCCGCCGATGCCCAAAAGGGGTAATATGGCTATGGCCAATACAATGATTCCCATTCCCCCGATCCAGTGGGTAAGGCTTCTCCAAAACAGAATACCCTGTGGTAATGACTCTATATCTTGCAAAATCGAAGCGCCCGTAGTGGTGTAGCCGGATACCGTTTCAAAAAGAGCGTTGGTAACCGAGGGTATTGATCCAGAGAACAGATAAGGCAACATCCCGGACAGCGACATGATGATCCATCCGAACGTGACAATGATATATCCTTCTTTTCGCTTGACCTCCTTTTTATGGCCACGGGTAAAAAACATGGCCGTAACCCCTATAAACATGGTCGTGATAGAGGCCAAAGTAATGTCCAGGGTAGCACCATCCCTGTAAATACCACTCACCAATGCCGCCAACAACATGAAGCCGCCGTTGCATAGCAACAACAGGCCCATGAGATGTAATATTATTTTAGAGTTTAGACCCATTTATAAAAACAATCGCTCTATGGTAGGGATTACTTCAGGCAAACAACATACCACTACCCTATCGCCTGCCTTGATCTCAAATCCACCGAGCGCTATAACGCCCTTGCCGTCGCGCACTACTCCTCCTATGGTCGCCGATTTGGGAAAATCAAGTTCGCGGATCACATTGCCAGTAACCCTTGAATTGGGCTTCACCACAAATTCAAGAATTTCAGCATTGAGGTTGTTCAATCTCATGAGGGCGACCACTTCGCCTTTTCTTATATAACGAAAGATGTTGTTGGCGGCTAAAAGTTTTTTGTTAATGAGGGTATCGATGCCTATAGAGTGGGAGAGCTGAAAATAATCCATATTCTCGACCAAGGCGATGGTTTTTTTAATATGATTGGTTTTTGCGACCAAACAAGACATGATGTTGGTCTCTGAGTTACCCGTTACCGCGATGAAAGCATCCATCGATTCCAGGCTTTCCTCCTTCAATAATTCTACATTTCTACCATCCCCATTGATCACAAGCGCATTGGGAAGATCATCGGCAAGGTCAAAAGCCTTTTCCTTGTTCATTTCTATTAACTTAACGTTGAATTTCTTTGCGCAGAGATACTTCGCAGCTTTAATGCCTACTTTGCTGCCGCCCAAGATCATCACATTTTTGATATCTTCCTTCTTTTTCCCCGTAAGTTTATAAAGTTCATCGACCCCAGCCTTTACCGTTATAAAATAAACCTGGTCACCTTCCTTAAAGATTGTATCGCCCCTTGGGATGAGCGTGAATTGTGTTCCCATGCGCTGCATGGCAATAGGCATAAAGTGGAGTTCCGTAAATATATTGGCGGCCTCTTTAACCATTTTGCCAACGAACGGGGCGGATTTGGGCAAAGATACCCCGACCATAATCAACTTTCCATCTTCGAATTCATAGGTATCGTTGAAGGCAGATTTGTCTAATAACAATTCTATTTCAGTGGCTGCGAGTTCTTCCGGTGAAATGAGTTCATCTATACCCAATTCTGAAAATTTTATCAACCCTTTCTTTTCAGTAAATTCGGTATTCGATATTCTGGCAATGGTGCGCTTACTTCCCAATTGCTTGGCCAACATGCACAAGGTGATATTGGTGGTCTCGGAGGAGGTTACCCCAATGACCAGATCGGAGTTTTCGACACGGGCATCCTGTAATACTGAAATCGAAGTAGCATCGCCCCTTAAGACCCTTATGTCCAAATGACTATCGGCATAGGCCAAGCTAACCTTGTCATTATCTATTAAAGTAATATCCTGTGATTCGAAAGAGAGCAGTTTCGCCAAATGAAAACCTACTTCCCCGGCTCCGGCAATTATGATTTTCATCCGTTAAGTAATTGGTCCATCGATAAGACTTGTCCTGAAGTGCCAATGAACATAAATGTTTTGTCAACCGGAAGGAACTTTTTGAAGTACATGTTATGAAGCTTTGCATTTTACGCGGTACGAAATTACAAATTATATTGTGTAGCGATCCAAAATTCATCCATTAAAAATCGAATGCGCTGCCTTTATTGTCAAAGAAGGAAGTACAACCAAAATGTGAAATTGTATCTTTGTCGAAAATTGCACAAATGTCAGAAAAAGTTACCCCTTACAGCAATTCCACCCTTGGCAAAAAAGAGCAGGTTACCCAAATGTTCGATACCATTAGCAACAATTATGACGGCCTCAACAGGGTTATTTCTTTTGGCATAGATATCAGGTGGCGCAAAAGGGTGGTGAACATACTTAAAGAAAAGAAACCTTCCAATATACTGGACATTGCAACCGGAACGGGCGATTTGGCAATCAACTTGATAGAAACGGGTGCGACCTCAATCATTGGTCTCGACATTTCGCGGGGAATGTTGGAAGTAGGCAAAAAAAAAGTCTCTGAAAAAAACCTTGGCCATGTAATTTCTATGGTGGTCGGGGATAGTGAAAATCTTCAGTTTGATGACCGTAGTTTCGATTCGGTGACCGTGGCATTCGGGGTTCGAAATTTCGAAACCCTGGAAAAAGGTTTGGCCGAAATTTACCGCGTACTTCGTAAAAATGGGACATTAGTCGTATTGGAAACCGCGGTTCCCACTAAAACTCCCTATAAACAAGGCTATCGATTTTATACTAAAAACATATTGCCAATGATCGGCAGGTTATTTTCGAAAGACAAATTGGCGTATGCTTATTTGTCCCAATCGGCTTCTGTTTTTCCGCACGGGGAAGATTTCAACAATATTTTGCGCAAAATTGGGTTTATAGAGGTAGACAATAGACCCCAAACCTTTGGGGTTGCTTCTATTTATGTCGCTACAAAGTAAATTTATGAGGAAGACGCTTTTTCTATTGATGGCAGCTTTGTTTATTGTCCAAATGGCCCATTCCCAATTTAAGGATAAGCCCATCCTTAATATCGAGAACAAAGACAAAAAATTGCTGAATTATGGCTACTTTCTCGGCTTTAACCAGTACGATTTCAAGTTCGACTATAAAAGGAATGCCGGTGGCGTAGATGATATTTTGGTAGATAAATCAATGGGGTTTAACGTAGGTTTGATTGGAGAGTTGAGATTGAACGAGTTTATTGACCTGCGTATTGAGCCAGGACTTCATTATAATGCACGCAATTTGGTGTTTACAAAATTTCTTCCACCCGACAATACCCAACAAAATATCCTGAGGGTGGTTAAATCTACCTATATCAACTTTCCTTTATTATTAAAGGTAAGCACTAAAAGACTTGGGAACTGGAAGCCCTTTTTAGTGGGCGGACCATCACTTTCGATGAATCTGAGCAGTAATGAAACTAATTTGGATGATAACAGCAGTGGTACTTTCCGTATGAAAAAATGGAATTACAATTACGAGCTGGGTTTCGGCATTGATTTTTACCTTGAATATTTTAAATTCACACCATCCATTCGAGGGGTATTCACGCTGAACGATGAACTCATTCGTGATTCCGATCCAAACAGTCCTTGGACAGGCAACATTGATGCACTGCGAACGCGTGGCCTGTTCATCAACTTTACTTTTGAGTAAGCCAAGTCTTATTCACGACCGTCTGATCTCGTTCAACATAATGGAAGTCGCCATGGCTACATTGAGGCTTTCGGCGGTAGGATCCCCGAACTGTGGAATGCTAATTTTATAAGTCACCGATGCTTCAACCGCTTTTGAAATTCCGTTTGCCTCGTTGCCCATGACCAAAATGCCGATCTTTGCGGTATCTGCGGAATAGACCGAAATCCCATCCATAAAAGTACCGTATACTGGCACTTTTGCATGGGCACAAAAATTCTCCAGATCGGTATAACCGATATTTACCCTGGCTATTGAGCCCATGGTCGCCTGTAGTACTTTAGGATTGTAACAATCCACCGTGTTCAAGGAACAAACCAGATGGGGGATGCCAAACCAATCGCAAAGTCGAATGATCGTACCAAGATTTCCGGGATCTCGAACATCGTCCAAGGCAAGTACCCAATCTGAAAAATCGATCTTATTGGGTGCCGGTATGTGAAAAATGCCCAGAACAATATTCGGACTTTGGTGTCCGCTCATTTGGCGGAGCTCTTTTTCAGTTATAAGTTCGATCTCGGATGCTACCGCCGACAGGGCACCCCGATCGGTGGTATAGATCTTTTCAGGTCTTAAATGGGAGTTCAGCAGGTCTGTTACAGTTTTGATCCCTTCAGCAACAAACATCCCTGATTCATTTCGGTACTTTTTTTGCTGTAAGCTTTTTATAAATTTTATTTGGTTTTTGACAACCATACAAATAGTGTATTTTTGACTCTTATGAGGAAAATTTTGCGAACTAAACTAAACGGTGCTAAAATAAGCCTATTATTAGTAGCTATCGCAATCACTTCATGCAATACCTTGAAAAGGGTCGGGGAAAATGAACTGCTCATTAAAAAGAATGTCCTATATGCGGATAGTCTCAAGATAAAGAGCGAACTGATAGAGACCCTAATACTTCAAAAGCCCAACACAACCTTATTGGGCTACCCGCTTCGTTTAAACCTCTATAACCTGGCCAAAAAAGATCCAGATTCCTCATACCAGCAGTGGCTGCACAAAAATGATAAAAGGGAGGAGCGATTGGCCAGTGTACTTTCCCATAAGCAGGTGTACCGATTGGGGCAATCTTTTTTGGTCAAGGGTCTCAGTGAATGGCTCAAACAGATTGGGGAAGCCCCAGCAATACTCGATATAAGTTTAACAAAAAGGAGTCTGGAACGTTTGGGAGCATATTATGGCAGTAAAGGATATTTCAACAATAACACCAGCTTTGAAATAGATACCTTGGCAAAGAGGCGACGGGCCGTGGTGAAATATAAAATCGATTTAAGGGAACCCTTTGTAATCGATTCCGTAACTCGGCGCATCTCCTCGGTTGCAATTGATTCCCTCTATCTCTTGAATTCGAAAGAGTCCCTTGTTAAACAGGGTAACCAGATCGATCTTGATGATTTTACTAAAGAAAGGGAAAGGCTTACCTCGATTTTCAGAAATAATGGAGTGCACAACTTTCAAGAAAGTTCTATCTATTTTAATTTTTTGGGCGACACTACCAAACTCGCCAACGATCAAAAAATGGTCATTGAACTAAATATAGACGATCTGCGGCAACGGGGCCAAAACGAAGTAACTACCTCTCCCTATAAGGTACATCGGTTTGATAAGATCAACATATATACCGATTATTTATATGATGAGCGGGACAAGGAACAACAGTTCATCCGCTATGGAGATTACACGATATTCTACCGTGGTAAATTGCGGTTTAAGCCCAAAACCCTTGCAGACGCCATATTTTTTGAAAAGGATAGTGTTTATAAAGAATTGGATAAGGTGCATACTTATCGGCAGATCAATAACCTTAACGTATTTAGATACCCCACCATTTCTTTTGAAGAAGACAGTACCCGAACAAAATTAACGTCGAATGTTTATTTGGCGGCCCGACCAAAATACTCCCTAGGAACCGCATTGGATGTCACCCATTCAAACATACAGCAGGTAGGCCTTGCCTTTAGTCCTTCATTACAGGCGCGCAATCTTTTTAAGGGAGCAGAAAACCTGAGCATTTCTGGGCGAATGAGTATTGGAAACTCAAATGATCCCAATATTATCGACAACCGATTTTTCAACATTCAGGAATTTGGTGCTGATCTAAATCTAAATTTTCCAAGAATCTGGTTTCCGTTCTTAAATACCAACAAAATTATTCCAAGTTATACGCTACCTAGGACCCGGGTTTCGTTGGGAACTAGTTTTCAACAAAACATTGGACTTGATAAACAGACATTTAATGCCATTCTTGGATATAATTGGACACCATCTGATCGAAAAAGGCACAATGTAGAGCTCTTGAACCTACAATTTGTAAGGAACGTACGGCCCGAACAATTTTTCAATTTTTACAGGAGCTCCTTTTCCCAACTCGATGAAATTGCCGACAACTTTGAGGGCAA
The DNA here is from genome assembly GCA_037969055.1 of Flavobacteriaceae bacterium. GTDB lineage: Bacteria > Bacteroidota > Bacteroidia > Flavobacteriales > Flavobacteriaceae > Pelagihabitans. Next base: position 20,527 of record JBBKWR010000152.1, read on the forward strand.
TCCGGTCCTTCAAGAATTTTATGAATTCCCAGAGGGAAGCAATAATCCAAGGTTGATAATCCCCTCTGGAACCGATGGATTTATCAACGAGGTACTGAAAAACGGTCTAATTCCGTCAGATGACCCACAATTCAAAGAGGTAAGCCGAATAGAAGAGCGGCGCAGACGTTTAACGGAGAACAACTTGATCTTTGCCAGCAGCTATACCTATAATCTAAACAATAAATCAGGGATAACCGATAATAATTTCTATCAGTTTAGGTTAAAAGTCGAAAGTTCAGGGAACTTACTATCCGGAATATCATATCTTATCCCGTTTGTAGAGGAAGACAACAAACTTAAGGTTTTCGGTGTTCCTTATTCACAATATGTAAAAACAGAATTCGATTATGTAAAATATTGGGACCTCAGCCGATCTAATGTTCTGGCGTTTAGGTCATTTTTTGGGATTGCTATTCCCTATGGAAACTCAACCAACGTACCATTTGTTAGGAGTTACTTTGCCGGTGGCGCCAATGACAATAGGGCTTGGTATCCGTATTCCTTGGGACCTGGAAAAACCAATGCCATACAGGATTTCAATGAGGCCAATCTCAAATTGGCTTTTAACCTTGAATATAGGTTCCCTGTTGTCGGAAACTTTAAAGGTGCATTATTTGTCGATGCCGGTAATATTTGGAATGTTTTTGACGACCAGGATAATCCCGATGCCGTTTTTAGCGGATTGAAATCGTTGGAGGATATCGCACTGGGCAGTGGATTTGGCCTGCGGTATGATTTTACATATTTCCTCTTCAGGGTTGATCTTGGATTCAAAACCTATAATCCGGCGGAAGAAACGGCAAAAAGATGGTTCAGGGACTACAACTTCGGCAATTCAGTGCTACAGATAGGGATCAACTATCCTTTCTAAGCCACAATCATGCTGGTCCAAGGTCAACCTTTCCAGATACTCGCGGGGAGCGGTTACCACAGGCGTAGACGCCCGCTTTTTACATCATTAGGTGCCAGAACATGTGCCTATTATCTAAGCATTAAGACCAAACTTATCAAAGGCGGATAAATTGGGGAGCATTGATCTTTCCTCTAACAGTTATTTTATTACTTTTGTGGCAACCTAATTAACTAACGATACATAGAATATGTCGCATAATATTAAACCAGGCGTTGCTACAGGCGATGAAGTACAGCAGATTTTCAACTATGCAAAGAAGAAAGGGTTTGCCCTTCCTGCTGTAAATGTTATCGGCTCAGATACCATCAATGCGGTAATGGAAACAGCAGCCAGTTTGAAGGCCCCCGTAATCATTCAATTTTCAAATGGGGGTGCCCAGTTCAACGCGGGCAAAGGCCTGTCCAATGAAGGCCAACAATCGGCCATTCTTGGGGCCATTGCCGGAGCAAAGCACATTCACCAACTAGCAGCGGCCTATGGTGCCACGGTCATTTTACATACCGACCACTGCGCCAAGAAATTATTACCATGGATAGATGGACTACTTGACGCCAGTGAAAAACATTTTGCTGCAACTGGAAAATCCCTTTTCAGTTCCCACATGATTGATCTTTCCGAAGAACCTTTGACGGAAAATATCGAGATCTGTAAGCGCTATTTGACTAGAATGGACAAGATGGGCATGACCCTGGAAATAGAATTAGGCATTACGGGTGGTGAGGAAGATGGTGTAGATAATTCAGATGTCGACGATAGCAAATTATACACCCAACCTGAAGAGGTAGCCTATGCCTATGAAGAACTTTCTAAGGTAAGCCCACGCTTTACCATTGCTGCCGCCTTTGGTAATGTGCATGGGGTATATAAACCCGGAAATGTAAAGTTGACACCAAAAATATTGAAGAACTCCCAAGAGTTCGTCACCAAAAAATATGGCGTGGAACACAATCATATTGATTTTGTCTTTCACGGGGGTTCCGGTTCGACCGTTGCGGAGATTAGGGAAGCCATTGGTTACGGGGTCATTAAAATGAACATAGACACCGACCTTCAATATGCGTTTCTTGAAGGTATTAGGGACTATATCCAAGGCAAAAAGGATTTCCTTCAGACCCAAATTGGCAATCCTAATGGGGCCGATGAACCAAACAAGAAATATTATGACCCAAGGGTTTGGCTACGCGAAGGTGAAAAGACATTCGTCACACGTTTGAAGAAGGCATTTGAAGACCTAAACAACGTAAATACCTTATAATTTCCTAACGACCCATAACCCAAAAATGGAAGATATGACGGCATGGTTTAAAAGAAAGGAAAAAGGAATACAGACGGCCACAGATCAAAAAAAGGATACGCCGAAGGGACTGTGGTACAAATCTCCTACTGGTAAGATTGTTGAGTCGGAGGTTTTGGCCAAAAATTTTTACGTCAGTCCAGAGGACGATTACCATGTTCGAATAGGAAGTAAAGAGTATTTCGAGATTCTGTTCGACGACAATAAGTTTAAGGAGATCAATACCAAATTGACTTCAAAAGATCCCCTTAAATTTGAGGATACCAAAAAATA
>JBBKWR010000153.1:0-3226 GCA_037969055.1 Flavobacteriaceae bacterium
GAACACCCTATTGCCGTTGGAATTATAAAAAAGGTAAAGGAAGATAAAGTTGCCATCCCAAAACCTGAAAATTTCAAAGCGATTACCGGCAAAGGTGTTGAAGCAAATGTAGAGGGCAAAAAAGTAAAAGTTGTCAGTCCGGGATATTTGAGGGACGAAAAAATAACTATTCCCGAGGATGCCTATAGCGATGCCGCTGAAACCGTTGTTTTTGTTTTGATCGACGGAAAATTAGCAGGATATATTGCCTTGGCGGATGAGATCAGGCCGGAATCAGCAGAAGCTATAAAAATATTCAAAAAGAACAATATTAAAGTGTTGATGGCCACGGGGGATAATGAAAAAACCGCAAAGGCCGTAAGCGATAAATTGGGGTTGGACGGATATTATTCGGAAGTGCTTCCACATCAAAAAGTTGAAATCGTAAAAGAACTACAAGGCAAAAATGAATTTGTCGCCATGACCGGCGATGGGGTCAATGATGCCCCTGCTTTGGCACAGGCCAATGTTGGCATTGCGGTTGGTTCTGGTACAGACGTTGCGGCAGAGACCGCCGATATTATTTTGGTCAACAGCAACCCACAGGATATCGCTAATTTGATTTTATTTGGGAAGGCCACCTATAACAAAATGATCCAGAACCTGATTTGGGCCACTGGCTATAATGTGATTGCCATTCCACTGGCGGCTGGTGTATTGTACACCTCAGGATTTGTGCTGGGCCCAGCAGTTGGGGCGGTATTTATGAGCCTGAGTACCATTATTGTGGCTATTAATGCACAATTGCTAAAGAGGAAAATAAGTAAGACTTGATCAATATTCACAAATCGGTAGTTCCTTGCTATAGGCCTGAACGGGATAATGCTTCATAGTTCAACTGACTGAATTACGAAAACCCTATAAAAATCCATTTAAAGATATCTCCAAATTTGGTGATCAATGCCTCAAAAGCAAGTAAGTCCCCTTGCCCACGCCAAATTTAAGAAGGTCCAATCACTTGCTGAGCCCTTGTAACGCTATTATGGCCACATTTTTTCTTAAATTTGAAGGCAACCTCCCAATTGAACATCAAATTGCGTTTATGTCTTTATTGAACTATCTGATCTTGACCTTTGTCGGTAAAAAACCGGACGAAGCATCGGATAATTTCAACGCCCTTTCGGATGAAGCATTGGTAGTACACATTAACAAGACAAAAAGTACCGTTGTATTTGCTATCCTGTATGATCGTTATAGTCAAAAAGTATACAACAAGTGTTATAGTTTTAGTAAAAACCTAGAGGAAGCCCAGGATCTTACCCAAGATGTTTTTCTTAAAGTTTTTATTGCGCTGGGAAGTTTTAAGGGCACTTCGAAATTCTCCACTTGGCTCTATGCGCTTACCTATAATTATTGTGCAAACTATGTAACCAGGGATATCGGCAAAAAGCTAGACAAGGCTTCCGATAACATAGGCGATCATGAATACCACCTACAATCCGAAGACGACATTGAGGACGCCGAACTATTTAAAATGAAAGTCTCCAAATTGGAAGCTGCCCTTGAGCGTATCGATATAGAAGATAAAACCATCCTGTTGTTAAAATATCAAGATGACGTGTCGATAAAGGAACTTCAAACCGTCTTGAATATTGGGGAAAGCGCTGTTAAAATGCGCTTGAAACGTGCCAAAGTCAAATTAATTGAAGCCTACAATAAACTTGGCTAAGTTGCTTCCAAAACCATCATTAGGTAATTCATTACTTATGCGAAGTTCCAGACTTTTACGGATGCCTTCCCCATACCTACCATTCAATCCACACGATGCTGTTTGGTGAACCCTGTTTTCCTTTACTATAAATAGTGACCTGGGCCAGAATGTTGTGTCATAAAGAATGGAAGCGATAATATTCATTAGGAGAAACATCAAAATCAATGGAAAACCCATTTAAAAAATTAGATCATCCACCCAGAGAAGTTCCCAAAGAATTGAAGAAAAAGGTGATCGACGATATTAACGCCTTCAAGCTTTTCACTGAAATTACAGGTCTATTTACCTCCAATTATACCAAGGCATTGGAAAGTTTTTTTAAAAAACGTCAAAACAACAGAGACCAAAAATAACCGTATAACCAACTAAAATAACGATCATGGAAACAATTACAAACTGGAAAGATCTAACGTTTAATTCCCTTAACGAGATGGGTATAAACGTGATGCAAGCCATTCCAAACATACTAGGTGCATTGCTTATCCTGATCCTCGGCTGGATCATTACAAAAATAGTAGTGTTCGTTCTTAAACGCGTATTAAAGTTTGCCAGGGTAGACCGATTGACAGAGATCATCAATGAAAAGGAATTATTTGGGAAAGCTGATTTAAAATTCAACATTTCCAGTGTTATTGTAGGCTTTGTCAAATGGATCATGTTCCTGGTATTTTTAATTGTGGCCGCCGATATTATGAACTGGGAAATCGTCTCGGTAGAAATTGGAAATCTATTGCGTTACCTACCAAAATTGTTCAGCGCAATCGCATTGTTCATGGTGGGCATCTACATCGCCAATTTCGTAAAAAGGGCGATAAGGGGATTGTTCGAGTCTTTTGATCTAACCGGCGCCAAGGCCGTTAGTGCACTTGTGTTTTATGTGATCGCGATCATCATTACCATCACTGCCTTGAACCAAGCAGGTATTGATACAGAAATAATAACAAATAATTTGACCATAATTTTGGGGGCATTCCTAGCCGCCATGGCAATTGCCTTTGGATTTGGTTCAAAAGAGGTGGTAGGGGATCTTTTAAGGGCTTTCTATACCCGCAAGAACTTCGAGGTGGGGCAAAAAATAAATTTTAAGGAAGTTTCAGGTACCGTTGAATCTATTGACAATATAACCATGTCAATTAAAACAACGCGCGGCAAAATAATACTACCCATAAGGGATGTGGTAGAAAATAAAATTGAAATAGAAGACTAGTATAATTATAAAATTAAAAATGGAAAGTAAAAAAGAAATCGAGCACAAGTTAAAGGCCTACTTACGCAATTATCATGACGATAAACTAAAACAAATGATTTTAGAAGGGACTATGAAGGGTTATGTCAACAGATGGTCCCATAAGTATAGCAAATATGCCTGTGATTTTACCTGTTTTAGCCAATCAGACCAGATAAACATGCCCAATGAAGAATTACTGGTCTTTAACAAAGATCTTTCAGTCTCCCGAATTTTCGATTTGATTGACA
>JBBKWR010000154.1:0-17656 GCA_037969055.1 Flavobacteriaceae bacterium
TACTTATGGAAATCAATACCAAAGGGAAATTCAACATGTATGGCGATTTTGTCGTAGTTACTGGCGAATACAACTATCGGTTTGGGAACGTTATCAATAAGACCTTCAGGGTGAACCCAGGGGGCACCATTAACTGGGATGGCGAACCCCTAGCCGCCCTGATTAACATGGAGGCCGTATATTCATTGAACGCAAATCCCGCACCGCTTTTGGACAATGCGGGTGTTGGCAAAAGGATCCCCACAAACGTGGTAATCAAACTGACCGAAGAATTGGAGAGTCCTCATATCGAATTCGACATCCAGTTTCCAGGGGCAAACTCCATTGTGGAGTCCGAATTGGAATACCGACTTCAGGATCCTACCGTTGAAGAAAAAAACGCAATTTTCTTGCTGGCCCAAGGCTCGTTTGTAAGCGATCAAAGTGGACTTAATCAACAGGCATTGACAGGTAATTTGTTGCAATCGGCCTCTGGTATGTTGAACCAAGTTCTCGGCAGTAATAATGACAAATTAAATTTCGGGATTAGTTTGGAACAAGGTATTTATGATAGAAGTGCCGATATTCAAACTGAAAACAGGCTTGGGGTTACCGTGTCCACCAAGATCAGTGATCGCGTATTGTTCAATGGCAGGGTAGGGGTTCCGTTCGGTTCCGCCAGTGAAACTGTAGTCGCTGGGGACTTTGAAATTCAATTATTGCTCAACGATGAAGGCACACTTAGTGCTAAATTTTTTAGTCGGGAAAGTAACGAGATCCAAGAATTTTTAGCGGAACGTATCGGATCTACGCAGGGGGTGGGACTATCCTATGAAGTTGATTTTGATAGTTTTAAACAGCTTTTTCAAAAAATTGCAGGAAAAAAAGAAGATTCGGAAGAAGAACCCGCAGCTCCCAAACCACCTCCGACCGCAATAATGGGTAAAGACAGTCTGATACGCATCTATTCCAAGACCAAAGGATTGAAATAAGAATAGCACAATTGAGACGAAAAATGTTGCATTTTCAATTTAGGCTAGGATTAGAGCATAGTCGCCTTTCCCAAATGTTTCGCCCCAATAGCATGGTTTTCTCCCACCGTTGTGACCATTTGCGTATAGACATCCTATATGCCCAGTACTCCAGAAATGATGTTTTCAATGTATATTCACACTGTTTGGGACTTTGGGCCTAAAAGCCTTGTATGACTGAGATAGTAGCTAAACAATAGCAAAATTAAGGACTAACAATTCTTTAATTGAAATAAGTTTGCTAGTTTTGCAGCTTAATTTTTTTGATGGGTTCAACGATAAAAAAAATAGGAGTTTTCACCTCTGGCGGGGATTCTCCGGGGATGAATGCTGCCATTCGATCGGTAGTTCGTACCTGTGCCTATTTGAAGATTGATTGTGTAGGGATTTATAGGGGCTACCAGGGGATGATCGAAGGGGATTTTAAATCCTTGGACGCGCGAAGTGTCAACAATATCATCAATAAGGGCGGTACGATTTTAAAATCTGCCCGTTGTGATGACTTTCGTTCTGTGGAAGGTCGTAAAAAAGCCCATGATCAGCTGATAAAGGAAGGGATCGATGCCTTTGTGGTCATTGGGGGTGACGGTAGTTTTACCGGGGCAATGATCTTTAACCAGGAATATGATTTTCCGGTTATAGGAATTCCTGGCACCATAGACAATGACATTTTTGGAACCACATTTACTTTGGGTTTCGACACCGCATTGAATACCGTAGTGGAAGCGATCGATAAAATCCGGGATACTGCTAGTTCGCACAATAGATTGTTCTTTGTCGAGGTAATGGGTAGGGATGTGGGCCATATAGCCTTAAATGCTGGCGTCGGTGCAGGTGCCGAGGTCATACTAATTCCTGAAGAGAATCTCGGTTTGGAAAGATTATTGGAATCTTTGAAACGCAGTAAGAAATCTGGGAAGGCCTCTAGCATCGTTGTGGTTGCCGAAGGTGATAAGACCGGAAAGAACGTATTTGAACTAAAAGAATATGTGGAAACACACCTTCCCATTTACGACGTTCGCGTGTCTGTTTTAGGGCATATGCAACGTGGCGGCTCGCCCTCCTGTTATGACAGGGTGCTTGCCAGTAGGATGGGCGTAAAGGCCGTTGAATCGCTGCTGGAAGGCAAGACCAATCTTATGGTAGGCATCCAGGACAATAAGCTTATTTTGACGCCGATCAACAAGGCGATAAAAGGACATACCAAAATCGACAAAGAACTCATAAGGGTTTCAGAGATAATGACAACTTAATTAAAAATTAAAAACAAATAAAATGGCAAAATTGAATATAGGAATCAACGGATTCGGAAGAATTGGAAGAATGGTCTTTAGGGCAACCGTAAAAAGGGATGATGTGGATGTGGTCGCCATCAATGATTTGTTGGATGTGGAACACCTTGCGTATTTGCTTGAGTACGACTCCGTACATGGCAAGTTTGATGGTTCCATTGCTGTGAAAAACGGCAATTTGGTGGTCAATGGCAAAACGGTCCGTATTACTGCAGAAAGAGATCCAAAGAATTTGAAATGGAACGAAGTGGGCGCCGACATAGTCGCTGAATGCACCGGAATCTTTACTTCCATGGAAACGGCCCAATACCATATTGATGGAGGCGCTAAAAAAGTGGTCATTTCCGCACCGTCGAAAGATGTGCCTATGTTTGTGATGGGAGTCAATCATAAAGACGTCAAAGCCTCTGACAAAATTGTGTCCAATGCTTCCTGTACCACGAATTGTTTGGCACCCCTTGCTAAAGTGCTGAACGATACCTATGGCATAGATGAAGCATTAATGACAACCGTTCATGCGACCACAGCTACGCAAATGACCGTTGATGGTCCTTCGAAAAAGGATTGGCGAGGCGGAAGGAGTGCCTTGTTGAATATCATTCCGGCCTCTACAGGTGCGGCAGTGGCGGTTACGAAAGTGATCCCCGAATTAAAGGGCAGACTTACCGGGATGGCATTTAGAGTACCAACGGCCGACGTGTCGGTAGTAGACTTAACCGTCCGTTTGAAAAAAGAGACTTCCTATGAAGATATCAAAAAGACTTTTAAAAAGGCATCCGAAGGATCTTTGAAAGGGATTCTAGGATATACTGACGAATCTGTGGTGTCACAGGATTTTATAGGTGATACACGAACCAGTATTTTTGATGCGGGGGCAGGCATAGAATTGAACTCCAAATTCTTTAAAATTATTTCTTGGTATGATAACGAGGCTGGGTACTCCAATAAACTGGTAGACTTGGCGCAATACGTAAACAACCTATAATTTTTCACCTGGTTTAAGATTTTCCTGAAAATGGGCGCTATTTTGCCTATTTTCGGGATTCTTTTTTAAATTATTCATTATGATATTGATTGTTGATAGTGGTGCGACCAAATCTGACTGGATCGCCTTGGATGAAAAAGGCGAACAGCTCTTTTTTACCCAGACCTTGGGATTGAGTCCCGAAGTACTTACCAAGGACGTCATAGAAGATCGATTGGCCAATAACTTTGAACTTTCTAAAAATGCTGAGAAGGTTACCCGTTTGCATTTTTACGGTGCAGGCTGCGGGACCGATCGAATGAAACAGTTCTTAAAGGATATATTCAAAGATTTTTTCCCCAATGCACAGTCCGATGTTAAAGAAGATACCTATGCCGCTATTTATGCAACTACGAAAATTGGACATCAAGGAATTGTTTGCATCTTGGGCACGGGATCTAACTGTAGCTATTATGATGGACACCAACTTTTTCAAAAAGTTACTTCTTTAGGGTATATTCCTATGGATGATGGCAGTGGAAATTTCTTTGGCAGGAAACTGATCAGGGACTACTATTTTCATAAAATGCCGCAAGACCTGGGTATGAAGTTTGCCAAAGACTACAACCTCGATGCCGATGTCATTAAAGAAAACCTTTACAAACAGCCTAACCCCAATACCTATCTCGCAACCTTTGCCAGATTTTTAGTAGAAAACAAGGATCATCCATACTGCAAAGGTGTTATTGACAAAGGTTTTCAGCAGTTTGTGAACAATTACATCATGCAATTTGAACTCGCTACCAAAGTGCCTGTCAATTTTGTGGGGAGTATTGCGTTTTATCTAAAAGACGAATTGATAAGCGTTCTGGAACGAAATGATCTTATTGTAGGGGTAATTCGACAACGTCCTATTGATGGCTTGGTTGAATTTCACAAAACGAATCTTTGATCACATTTTTTAAAACCGCATCGATCGTTAAGCGTCGTTACCAGTGCATGGTTTGAGCAGTAGGATTGGTTTGACTGTTTTTATAAGTAAATACGATACCCCTCAAATTGAAATTATTGCACTGCGATCATCGAGATCTCAACATTTACAAATTTTGGAAGATTCGAGACCTCTACAGTTTCCCTAGCCGGTGCGTTGTCAACACTAAAGTAAGCACCGTAAACTTCATTGATCAGCGCGAATTGATGCATATCTTTTACAAAAATGGTGGCTTTCACTACATTTTCAAAGGTCAAGCCGGCCTCGGTAAGAATGGCTTTTAGGTTTTCCATAGCTTGTCGGGTCTCTTTTTGGATATCGCCCTCCACCAACTTTCCAGAAACAGGATTTAATGGTATCTGTCCTGAAATATACAGCGTATTTCCGGAAAGTACGGCTTGGTTATAAGGCCCAATGGGTGCCGGTGCATTCGGGGTATTGATAATCTTTTTCATGTATTGTTATTTTTCAGATTAAGTATTTTGATAAAATCTTTTGGAGGACTAACTAATTTCCTATCCTTAGGTGCACAGGGCACGACAAGCATTTGCCTATGTGGAGTAATGAAGTTGTTGGTTGTATGATTTACCATGATTTTATCGTCGAGCTTGTTGGCTGCGGTTTTCCCATTTAAGGTCTTTAAGTACCGATGCGTTGATCCCAATAAAAAAGTACCACCTTTCATATTGTCCAAAGGGTGTCCAATTAAAGCGAAGATCAAAACTTTTAAGGTTACGTTCGAACCGAAGTTGGGTAAGCGTAAAGCCTTGGTTTTTAAAGTCATAGCCAGAAGATCCGCCTACTTTCCATCTGGGGGTTAGTTGAATATTCCCCGAAAACATTAGGGAATGGCTGCTAAACTCGTTTTGCCGGGCAGGGTTGGAATAGGTCGCGGAATACGCAAGTCTAAAATCCCAAGGTATATTGGCGCTATAGACCGGGTTTTCGAATTCTCCAGAGCCTTTTTTGTCTTTTTTTTGATCATCATAAAAATTATCGGATTCACCAAATAGGTCATCCGACCTTCCTCCACTTGCGGCCGCGTAATCGTAGGCGTTGGGATCTTCCTCCTCCTTCTCTTCGTCACTCTTTTTCTTGCCAAAAGTGTCGCTGTTGATCGAATAGCCCACATTAAAGTTCGCCCGGGTTATTCTTAAAAGACTACCGCCATTATCAATATTGTACTTGTTGATGCGTCTGCCATTATTGTCGATGGCATAGGGATCGAATGCCGCTGAAAAGTTGATAGACATTTTTTGATCCAAGATAGAAGTTCCCCCGTTGAGGCTAAGAGGGCTAATTTTTAGCGAGTCGGCCTCTAAGTTATATCCAGTGGAAAGATTGAAGTTACTTAGCAGTGGAATTTTCTTAGGTTCCAAGGCCGTAGAGTCCTTGTCCCTTACCTTCGCTTCTATGGTATTGGCCAGGGAAAAACTAAGACTGTTCGATTTCCCTAGGCTTGGCGCCCCGTTCAATGTGCCTTGAAACCTTGTATACTGTACTACCTGGCCAGTATCGGAGTTTAGGTATTCATCGTAAAATTGATCAAAGGAGGGTGCATATCCATAACTTAATGATGGCCGCATCACATGACGTATGGCCTGGATTTTTTTGTCCTCCCCTAAAAGGAACGTTCCGTATAAGGTGGTGCCGATACTGGCGCTGAATCCGTATGTGTTAAACCGATCAAAACCACTTAAAGTATCAGTTACAACCTTTCCATTGGCCCCGTCGACTCCCGGTTCAAATCTTTTTCCATAGGTTTCAAGGGCCCAGATATCCTCATAATTTCCGCCTACAGAAACACTAAAAAATTTGGCTACCTTAAAATTGGTGCTTAAGGGTATTCTATGTCGCGCACCTACCAATGAGTTGTCGAACATGCGGCCCGTGAGAAAATCTTCATCATTGGTTGTTAAACGGTTCTGTGCATTTACATCATATTGCATGTTGATGTTTTGCAAAGCCCCTTTTTTGATGCCGTCTTTTTTGGCAAAAGGAAATATACGTTCCACACTGGCCTGAAAGGTTGGGAGGGTCATGGTGATGTTATCGGCGGCTGCACTGGCACTCGTATTTTGACTATGGGTAGCGGTCACACTCATGTTAACTGACGGGTATTCCGGAAATGTTTTGGAATAGGATAATGAAGATGACAGGTTGTTGGTTTGGGTCAAGGGCAGGTCGCGCTGCAATAAGGAGTTTTGAAAGTATTGGCTGCTCCCAAGGTTTACCGAGGCAGAAAACCTTGAATTAGGACTCGCTTTAGTATCCTGTGCGTGCGATATTTGGATGTTGTACAACGTGCTCCTGCTATAGTCGTCAAAGCCTTTTTGGCTGGTGACGATATTTTGATAGTTGAAATTTACATTACCGCGGTACTTATAGCGCTTTGCATATACCGATTGCGTACGTAATCCGTAGCTCCCGTTCGTATAAAAATCGGCGGTCAAGGTTAGGTCGGCTACCTCCCCAAATGGAAGATAGTAGCCCCCGCCCTCCAAGAAATAACCGCGACGCGGGTCATTTCCGATGGTGGGCATCATCAAACCAGCGGTTCGTCCGACCGTTAGTGGAAAATAGGCAAAAGGTAAGGCTATGGGTGTGGGCACATCGGCGATATACAGGTTGCTAAAGCCTGCAATCACCTTTTTCTTTGGAACGAATTTGGCCTTACGCACTCGTATATAATATTCTGGGTTGATGGTGTCTGTTGCAGTGGTCAATTTTCCCTCGCTCAAAAAATAAACGGAGTCATTCTCCTTTTTGGTGATTTCGGCATAGACTTTCATGGAGTCGCTGCCCAAGTCACCAAGGCCAGCCTGCTGCTCCGTTCTGGAGTTCCAAATCAAAGCTTTTTGGGTGTCAAAATTAAACCGAATGGAGTCTGGACGAACTTCCTGGGTTCCCTGTTTGAAAAAAGGATGTTGTGAATAATTGCCCAATGAATCTTTGATCCGGCCCGCATATACTTCGTTTTTAATGTAGTCCATGATTATGATACCCGCCTTCAATTCTGTATCCTGATAATAGATTTCAGCCTCGTTATAGAGATATATTTTTTGCTCTTTTTTGCTTAATCTCACATAATCTTTGGCCTTGTATTTGATTTTATCCAACAAGGTTTCCTGCTTTCCATTGATTGAATCCAAGCGGGTAGAATCGGATACAATTGAATCTTTTAAATGAGATACGGGAAAGAGCGGAGCGACTATGGTATCTTGAATTGCCTTGATGGGTAGGGTCACTATTTGGTCTTCTTGCGAGCGTACTATAAACGTACCAAACAAAAGTAGGAATGAGAAAAGTAGTAGATGTTTATTTGATTGCAAGGCTATATATCCTATTTTTGTAACCGTTTGGCGACCATTGGATGTTGGGATTTGGATCAAACTTACATATATTTTTTGTTCCCGTGATGGGTCATTACAATAAATTTAACCATATTGAACGCACCTAAATTCTTTGTTAAAATGAAGTTCAAGCCACTTTTTTTGATCCCATTTTTATCATTTACTTTTTTATTACTCTCCTTTATTGATCAAGAAGAGGTTGGTATAGATGACGGGGAGTTCGTTGTTGTGCTCGATGCTGGGCATGGGGGCCACGATCCAGGTAACTTGGGCAATGGCTATTTAGAAAAGAATATTGCCCTGAACATCGTACTTCGAATTGGAAAGATTTTAGAACAAGACCCCAGTATTAAGGTAATATATACCAGAAAGGACGATTCTTTTGTTGATCTCTATGTTCGGGGTGAAATTGCCAATAAGGCCGATGCAGACCTATTCGTATCGGTCCATTGCGATTCACATTCTTCCGATGCCCATGGGGTGGGCACTTTTGTGTTGGGGTTACATGCCAATAAGCAGAATTTTGAAATAGCCAAAAAGGAAAACTCGGTAATTTACCTGGAGGACAATTATGAGAAAAGATATGCCGATTATGATATTAATTCCCCAGAATCTATTATAGGACTTACCATCATGCAGGAGGAATTTTTAGATCAGAGCATAGCCCTCGCCAAAAGCATTCAGGACAATCTATCCATGAAGTTAAAACGACACGATAGGCAGGTAAAGCAGGCGGGCTTTATCGTGTTGCACCAAACTTTTATGCCTAGTGTATTGATAGAGGCTGGGTTCCTTACTAATAATGATGAAGGAGCGTATCTCAATTCATCAAAAGGTCAATTGGAAATGGGCACTGCTATTGCGGATGCCATAAAGACTTATAGGTTTGGGGTGCAGCCATCACTTGTCAAATCAAATGAACCTTTGGTACCGATTGCCCAAAATGTGGAAAAGAAAAACAAAACGGCCCAAGCTGATAAGGCGACCAAGATGAAGTCCTCTAAAGTGCCTGCGGATAAGGAAATCGCTGCGGTGGAAAATAAGGCAATTTCTGAAGTCAATCAAACAACTACCGCACCAGGTGCAACGGAACCAACCAAGGATTTAAGCTCAAATGATATAAAATTGGTGAAGGAAGAAATTAAAGAACCTGTAAAGCCAGTTATTGACTCCTCTAAGGAGGCGGTCGCAGAAAGTAAAAAGGCAGTAATCAAGGAATCCGAAACGGAAAAAGGGACAACACAAGAGGAAAAAGAAGGACTAACGGATAAAATACATGCTAACATCATCTACAAGGTGCAAATATTGGCCAGTGTGCAGGACCTAGCCCTGCGCGCTAATAATTTTAGGGGATTGGACGACCTATCCAGAGAGACCTATAAGAATATGTATCGCTACATGTATGGCAATGTCAAGACATTTGACGAGGCCAAACTCTTAAAGTTTAATGCCGACATGAAGGGTTATACTACCTCCTTTATCGTAGCTTATAAAGATGGTCAAAGAATTACCGTTCCAGAGGCCGGCAAATACGTTTCTGATTAATGACAGTCTTCTAAATTTTATTTCTAATTTTGTTTGAACTAGAAAAACCATCCTTTTGAAACTATCCAGGGAAATTAAAACAGCAATAATTGTCATCGGTGGTATCTTGCTCTTCATTTTAGGATTCAGTTATTTAAAATCTACACCTCTTTTTGACAACAGCAAACAATTGTTCGCCATTTATCCTAATGTTGGAGGGATGCAACCAGGAACTCCAGTCTCCATTAACGGTCTAAACGTTGGGAAAGTGAATGATATTCGCTTTATTGATGAACAGGGGAATCTTTTGGTCACCTTTACAGTGGGCAATGAATTTTCATTTTCGAAGAATAGTCCGGCTGAATTGTACGATACGGGTATCATTGGCGGCAAAGGGCTCCAGATCATTCCTATTTTTGATGGCGCACCTTTGGCAAAATCGGGCGATACGCTGATTACTGAGACCAGGCCGGGCCTGACAGAGCTTGCACAGGAAAAGTTAACCCCTTTGTTCAAAAAATTCGAATCTGCCGTTTCCGACGCCGATTCCGTTTTAATTAATGTTAACCAAGTCTTGGACAGTAAAACCAAAAGAGACCTGCGCGGGGCCATTTCAGGGCTTAGTGAATTGATACAGAGCCTTCAGGGCAGTGCCCGTTCCCTAAATAAAATATTGTTGACCAATGAAGGCAAGTTGGACAGTTCATTGACCAATTTCCAAAAGCTTACCTTTAGTTTTTCACAACTTGCGGATTCCCTTAATAACGTGGGAATTCCTAGGACAATGGCAAGTTTGGAATCCACCGTGGCCAACTTGGATAGGATTATGGCAAAAATTGAAAGTGGTGACGGCACGATGGGGAAGTTAATGAACGACAAAGAACTCTATAAAAATTTGAACAACGCTTCAAAAGAGCTGGATCTCTTAATGCAGGATTTTAGATTGAACCCGAAGCGCTATGTGAACGTTTCCGTGTTCGGAAAAAAGCAAAAAGATTATGAATTGCCAGAAAACGACCCTGCCCATAACATAGATGATCAATAGGCACTATGGCATATCTCCCCAACATTATTTTTCTAGTGGTGCTACTTGGGGGACTGGGCTTTTTTACAAAAAATATACGGCGTCTTACCCGTAATATTCGCTTAGGAAAAGACGTTAATGTATCTGATAACCGCCCCCAACGGTGGAAAAACATGGCCAAAATTGCAATGGGCCAGTCCAAAATGATAGTGAGGCCTGTCGCCGGCCTACTTCATATCATCGTATATGTTGGTTTTATCATTATCAATATAGAGGTGCTTGAAATTATTATCGATGGTGTACTGGGTACCCATCGAATTTTCTCCTCGATTGGGGCACTCTACAATGTTCTCATTTTTTCCTTTGAAATCCTGGCGATTTTGGTAATCGTTGCAGTCACCATCTTTTGGATTCGAAGGAACGTAATGCGATTGCAAAGGTTTATCAAGCCTGAGATGAAGGGCTGGCCTAAAAATGATGCAAATCTCATTCTGTACATAGAATTCGTTTTGATGATTTTATTCCTCACCATGAATGGGGCCGATTATCAACTGCAATTATTGGGAATAGGACATTATTCGAATGAAGCTGGCATAATGGGTTCCTTTCCTATCAGCCAATACCTGGGATCCTTGTTCTCAATTACTTCAATGTCAAGTTCTAGCCTAATTTTCTTAGAACGCACTGCCTGGTGGCTTCATATTGTAGGGATCCTTTTCTTTCTTAATTATCTATATTATTCCAAACACTTTCATATTTTGTTGGCTTTCCCCAATACCTTTTACGGCAATCTGAAACCCATGGGCCAGTTTAAGAATCTTGAAGCGGTCACGCGGGAAGTTCGTTTGATGATGGATCCTTCCGTAGATCCTTTTGCTGCGCCAGTGACCGATGGAACTGCCAATGGGGATGCCGCCCCAACACCAGAAAAGTTTGGTGCTTCCGATGTCATGGACCTTAGCTGGGTTCAGCTTCTGAATGCCTATACCTGTACGGAATGTGGGCGATGCACCAATGAATGCCCTGCCAATCAAACGGGAAAAAAACTGTCGCCCAGAAAAATAATGATGGATACCAGGGACAGGTTGGAGGAAGTTGGAAAAAACGTGGAGAAGAACAAGGGAGCTTTCGTAGCCGACGGGAAACAATTATTGGACGATTATATCACACGCGAGGAGTTATGGGCCTGTACTTCATGCAATGCCTGTGTTGAAGCTTGTCCCGTGAGTATTGATCCGTTGTCCATTATTATGGATATGCGCCAGTATTTGGTAATGGAACAATCGGCCGCCCCTTCAGATTTGAACAATATGATGGGTAATATTGAGAATAATGGTGCCCCGTGGCCTTTTAACCAAATGGATAGGCTTAATTGGGCCAAGGAATCCTAATTAAATTGAATCTTGAATTTAGAATAGCATTAATTTATGGCGAATGAACTAAAAGTACCTACCATGGCAGAATTATTTGCTGCCGGCCAGCAGCCCGAAGTACTGTTCTGGGTTGGCTGTGCAGGTAGTTTTGATGATAGGGCCAAAAAAATAACGAAAGCATTTGTAAAGATATTGAACAAGGCAAATGTTTCATTTGCAGTATTAGGTACAGAAGAAAGCTGTACAGGAGATCCTGCCAAGCGAGCTGGTAATGAGTTTTTGTTTCAAATGCAGGCCGTTTCAAATATCGGGGTAATGAATGCCTACGGCATCAAAAAGGTGGTCACGGCCTGTCCACATTGCTTTAATACCCTTAAAAATGAATATCCGGGATTGGGCGGACATTATGACGTGGTACACCACACCCAGTTTTTAAAACAATTGCTTGAAGCCGGAAAAATTTCATTGGAGGGCGGCAAGTTCAAAGGGAAACGTATTACCTATCACGACCCATGTTATTTGGGACGCGCGAACAATGTTTACGAGGCACCAAGGGAGTTGATTCAAAAATTGGACGCTGAACTCGTTGAAATGAAAAATTGTAAAAGTAAGGGCCTTTGCTGTGGCGCTGGGGGTGCCCAAATGTTTAAGGAGCCAGAAAAAGGGGACAAAGATGTGAACGTCGAACGAACCGAACAAGCTTTGAAAACCGAGCCTGAAATCATCGCAGCCGCTTGTCCTTTTTGTAATACCATGCTGACGGATGGTGTTAAGAACAAAGAAAAGGAAGCCTCCATAAAAGTTATGGATATCGCAGAACTAATGGCAAGTGCGGCAGATCTATAACGGCTCCGTATAAAATTATATAATGATCAAATAGGCCCTGCCTGCCTACCGAGGGCCAACTTTTAAGGGAGTTAAGTGTCACAAAATGAATTGTAAACTTTAATAACCGACAAAAAAGCAAGAAATTTGTACGAATTTCATATTACTGTCACTACAAAAAAATAAACTTGCAACCCCAAAAACAAATACAATGTTAGTACCATTTGAAAGTTTGCCAGAAACCTCACGCGTCTGGATATATCAGGCCGACAGAAGCTTTTCAATGGATGAATTGGCTGATATCGAGCAGGCCATCGACACTTTTTTGACCGATTGGACAGCACATGGTCAAAATTTACAAGCAGGCTATGAGATTCGCTACAATCGATTTATTGTACTGGCATTGGACCAGGAAATGGCCTCCGCATCCGGCTGTTCTATTGACGCTTCGGTGCGGTTCATCCAAGGCCTTGAGAAAAAGTACGGGGTCGAATTGTTGGACAAAATGAATGTTTCTTATAAGAATGGCGACTATGTGGCTTATAAGGCCCTTGTCGAATTTAAAAAAATGGCAAAGGAAAAGGCGGTATCTGCAAATACTATTGTATTCAATAATTTGGTGACCAATAAAGGAGAATACCTTGAACATTGGGAGGTGCCCGCGTCTGAAAGTTGGCATGCGCGATTTATGTAGGAAAGTATCAGGTATGGTTATTGAATTAATTTTTATAAGCTTGGGGCATCGTGAAGAAATGCAATAATTTTTGTTGTATGTTGTTATGTCCCCGTAGATGTTACAATATGCGATTCAAGATATTAATACCTTTAATCTTACTTAGCTTTTTTTATGCCAATGGGCAGACCGATCCCTTGGTAACAAACGACGGTGCTGCCCAAAAATTATGGGTAGATGCCCAGTATGAGGCAATGACCTTAGATCAAAAATTGGGTCAGTTGTTTATGGTCATGGTCGCCTCTAATGGCGATAGAGCTTCACTTGAAAACATCAAAAAGCTCATAAGGGAGCAGCAGATTGGCGGCGTAATTTTTTCAACAGGGGGACCTGTGCGCCAAGCCAAACTGACAAATGAGTACCAGGCACTTTCAAAAACCCCGTTGCTGATTGGTATGGATGCAGAATGGGGCCTGGCAATGCGATTGGATTCGACCTATGCATTCCCATGGAACATGACACTCGGTGCGATCAAAGACAGCAATATCGTTGAAAGTGTTGGGTACCAGATTGGCAAACATGCCAAACGGCTTGGGGTACATATAAATTTTGCACCAGATATCGATATCAATATAAACCCGCAAAACCCGATTATTGGAAATCGTTCGTTTGGGGAAGACAAAAAGAATGTTGCCCAAAAAGGTATCGCCTATATGAAAGGCCTAGAGCGCGCAGGGATCCTATCAAGTGGTAAACACTTCCCTGGTCATGGGGATACCGCAACCGACTCACATTATGCGCTTCCCGTGATCAACTTTAGCAGGCAGCGGCTCGATAGTATTGAGCTTTATCCTTATAAAAAATTGATCAACGAAGGACTCAGCAGCATTATGGTGGCACACTTAAGTGTACCGAGTATGGAAATGCAAAAAGAGCTACCCTCCTCACTTTCTGAACAAATCATATCTGGTATACTAAAGGACGAGATGAATTTTAAGGGATTGGTTTTTACCGATGCCCTGAATATGAAAGGGGTGGCAGATGAAGGTAAAAATGGGGAGGTAGAGCTAAAGGCTTTTTTGGCCGGAAATGATATTTTATTGATGCCCACCGAAGTAGCCATGGCGAAGGAGAAATTACTCAAGTCTTATGAAAGGGGTAGGATTACGGAAGAACGCCTATCGAGTTCCGTAAAGAAAATTTTGATGGCCAAATATAAGGTGGGGCTCAATCGATATCGTCCGATCGACCTCAAAGATCTGTACCAAGATCTCAATACGATCGAAGATGATGTTGTGTATGAAAAGGCCATAGAGAATGCTATAACAGTCCTTAAAAATGACTTTTACTTGATGAGTATCAAAAAGCTGGAAAATAAAAAAATAGCTTATGTAAAGTTTGGGGACGATAACAGTGATCCATTTATTGAGGAATTGAACAAGTATACAGTAGTTACCCAAGTAAATGGAAAAGATATTGAAACCCTAACTGCAAAGTTGAAAGACTACAACTTAGTTATTATTGGGTTTCATAAGAGCAATGATAGTCCGTGGAAGCCTTACCAATTTTCCAAAAAAGAATTGGAGTGGTTAAGGGCGATTTCCAAAGCAACAACTTCCAACACCATTTTGGCCGTCTTTGCAAAACCATACGCACTGTTGGATGTCGATAATTTTATGAATGTTGATGGCGTGGTAATGGCCTATCAGAATAGCCCAATTGCCCAGCAGAAAACGGCGCAACTGATTTTTGGGGCCATCGAGGCCAAGGGCGTCCTACCAGTGACCGCAAATGAAGCATTTCCAGTAAATACTGGAATTCCGATGCAATCATTAATGCGCCTGGGCTATAGCTATCCTGAAAGCGTGGGCATGAGTTCACAGAAATTGGCCATGGTGGATAAATTGGTCCAGCAAGGGTTAGATTCATTAATGTACCCCGGGGCCCAAGTGCTCATCGCTCGCCGTGGCAGGGTAATCTATAATAAAGGTTTCGGCAAACCTACCTATGACTCAAAGGATAGCATCACCACTGGTCATATTTATGATTTGGCCTCTGTTACCAAAATTTTGGCTACGCTGCCCATAATAATGAAAATGGAGGAGGAAGAAAAGATCCGACTGGAGGATACTTTCGGGGAGCTAATTCCTGAATATGCGACCACGGAATTGAAAAATGTGACCGTGCTTAAGGCCCTTTCCCATTATGGAAGGCTCCCAGCTTGGATTGCTTTTTATGTGAACACCCTGGATGATCACCAAAAACCATCTGCAGAATTTTACAGAAATGGCCCATTACCTGGCTATTCCTATCAAATATCCGATAATTTATATCTTGTAGATACGTACAAAGATTCGATAAACAACCGGATCGGGCGTCAAAGCCTTAAATCGAACCGTTATAGGTACAGCGATGTGGCATACTATGTGATGAAAAGATTCATTGAGAAAAAGATGGGCAGGCCCCTTGATCAACTGGTTGATGAATTTGTGTACAAGCCGATCGGGGCCTATAACACATCCTATAATCCCTTGAAAAAATTCCCCAAATTCCAGATCGTACCTTCTGAAGAAGACCAATATTATCGTTACCAGACCGTCCAAGGCTACGTGCACGACATGGGAGCCGCCATGCAGGGTGGGGTAGGAGGACATGCAGGATTGTTCAGTAATGCGAATGATGTTGCGAAGATCATGCAAATGTACCTTCAAGAAGGATTTTATGGGGGGGATAGATATTTCGATGCCAGGACGATCAAAAAGTTTAACACCTGTTATTTTTGTGATAGGAAGGTAAGGAGGGGGGTAGGTTTCGATAAACCCGAATTGAATGGGGGAGGACCTGCTTGCGATTGCGTCTCCAGAAAAAGTTTTGGCCATAGTGGTTTTACTGGAACCTATACTTGGGCAGATCCAGAAAAAGAATTGGTTTATGTCTTCCTATCCAACCGTACCTTTCCATCTGCAACGAATACATTATTGGTGAGTTCCGGTTTAAGGACACGGATTCAAGAGGCCATCTATGATGCCATCGAAAATTAATGTAACCTTTATAACATACAACACTGATTTTAGGTCCAACAGAAAACGGTTTACTGTTCTTCTGCCATCCTTAAATAAATAGCCTTTTTCCAACCTTCAGTAATCTATCAGGTCAATCAGAGCAGTAATTAAAGTTCCCTGTTCACGACCAAGTACAAGGTTTTCACTAAATTTGAACAATGAAAATAGCGATTGTTTGTTATCCGACCTTTGGGGGTAGTGGTGTGGTGGCCACAGAATTGGGAATTGCCCTGGCCAATCGGGGGCATGAGGTACATTTTGTCACCTACCGGCAGCCTGTTCGACTGGAACTTTTGAACAATAACATCCACTTTCATGAAGTGCATGTGCCAGAATATCCCTTGTTCCATTACCAACCTTACGAACTGGCACTCTCGAGCAAGTTGGTCGATACCATTAAATTGTATGGGATAGAATTACTTCACGTGCACTATGCCATTCCCCATGCGTATGCCGGGTATATGGCAAAGAAAATGCTTGAGGAAGAGAATATTTATATTCCGATGATAACTACCTTACATGGAACAGATATCACACTTGTCGGCAAACATCCATTTTACAAGCCGGCGGTGACCTTCAGCATCAACCAATCTGATGTCGTTACCTCTGTTTCGCAAAACCTCAAAGAGCGTACTTTAGAATTGTTCGATATAAAAAAGGAAATAGAAGTAGTGCCCAATTTTATCGATAAGAAGAAATATAATACAACATTTACCGATTGTCAACGATCCGTGATGGCCAAGGATGACGAAAAAATAATTACCCATATCAGCAATTTTAGAAAAGTAAAGCGCATTCCGGATATTATAAATATTTTTTATAAGATCCAGAAAGAAATACCCGCAAAATTGGTGATGGTAGGCGAGGGACCCGAGAAGGAAGGGGCGGAACTACTTAGTGAAAAGCTGGGAATATCAGATAGGGTTATTTTTCTTGGGAACAGCAATGAGATCGATAAGATCCTTTGTTTTTCGGATCTGTTCTTACTTCCTTCCGAATCTGAAAGTTTCGGATTGGCGGCCTTGGAGGCCATGATCAATAGGGTGCCTGTAATTTCAAGTAATGCAGGAGGAATTCCCGAAGTGAACAGGCATGGGGTTACGGGATATCTGAGCGAGATTGGCGATGTTGATGATATGGTTAGTAACGCCTTGAAAATATTGGGGGACGATCAAGTGTTGGAGACTTTTAAGAAAAATGCTAGAACTGTAGCACAAGAATTTGATATCCTAAAGGTACTCCCACTCTATGAGGCCATATACAAAAAAGCATATGATGGTAGGTTTAAAAGCGCATACAATTAGTATAAGATTCCTCTTAGCCGGTTTGTTTGCGGTATTTTTATCTTGCAACGGACAAAAAAAAGTAGTGGTGGATACCATTAACAACCAACAGGTGAAAAACCCACTAACCCTATTGGTTCAGGATAATTACGCGCAGACTGATTCGGTGGAAACACTGGTGGTTAGGGACGAAAAATCGTTTCGAAAATTCTTCGCCAAAATAAATATGACGCGAAAGCCTGGAATCCCTGTCCCAGAGGTAGATTTTTCAAAAGAAATGGT
>JBBKWR010000155.1:0-4287 GCA_037969055.1 Flavobacteriaceae bacterium
GGAACCTTGTTAACGGATGGGCAACAGGGTATGGCCGTTCGTTTTGCCAAGGTATTTGAACAAGTCTATACCCGTTTCCTCGACCTCCAAAAAGCGGAAGCCCAGACGCGGGAAGCGCAAATTGAAACCGCGTTGGAAAAGGTTCGTTCCCGTTCGCTGGCCATGCATAAATCCGATGAATTGGGAGAGGTTATTACTATAGTGATTGAGAAATTACAAGAGCTGGGTTTTTATGTTGAAGATGGAGTTGCATTGATCACATTTACACAAGGCTCAAAAGACCTGATTGAATGGATGGCCAATCCCGGATTTGCAGCTGCAATGAATATCCATCTTCCCTATTTCAATCATCCAATACTTTCTAACCTCTGGAAAGCCAAGAAAAAAGGAGAAGAATTTTTTGTAAAAAGATATAATGCAGATGAAAACAAATCATTTTTAAACCACATTTTTGAATTTACAGAATTTAAACATACCCCTAAGGAGATAAAACAGTATTGCCTGGCAGCTGATACGTATGCTACTTCAATTGCCTTTCAAAAAAACACGGCCATTTTTATCAATGACTATTCCGGCCTATCATTATCTGAACAAGAGATAGCTATACTGAAACGTTTTGCCAAAGTTTTTGAACAGACCTACACCCGCTTCCTCGATTTGCAAAAAGCGGAGGCACAAGCACGGGAAGCACAAATTGAAGCAGCGCTCGAACGGATTCGTGCCAAAGCTATGGCGATGCATACCTCCGATGACCTATGGGCGGTCACTGGGGTATTAAGGACCCAAATGGCATTGCTCGGCGAGAAAGAATTGGAATCGATCATTATCCACATTTATGACCAAAAACAAGATGAATTCGAGGCATGGTACTCCTTCAGTCATCCCGATGATCCAGACGGAAAAATAATCGATGGAAAAGCCATCCTGAAATGGGATAAAACGGCCAGGGCCAGGGAAGACAGAAAAAAATATCTGGATGCAGCAACAGACTATACCATTTTAGCCGATCAAAAGATGCTGAAGGAATGGTATGATTATTTAGACGAGGTCGCTCCGTTGGTACTTGAACGCGATGATAAAGGTGCAATAATTGTACCGGAGGTGCTGCATTACAACTATTCCAAATTTTCAGGGGGGGCACTCTTGCTTATCACCGGTGACAAAGCCATGGAAAATTCGAAAAACTTGCTAAAAAGATCTGCGGAAGTTTTTAATCTTGCATATACCCGCTTTCTAGACCTCCAAAAAGCGGAAGCCCAGGCTAGGGAGGCGCAGATAGAAACAGGTCTTGAACGCGTAAGGGCGCAGACCATGGCGATGAATAAAAGCGATGACCTGCAATCGGCAGTAGCCGTTATTTTTAAGGAGTTGGATAGGCTTGATCTGAAAACGTTGCGCTGTGGCATTGGGATCATCAATGGCCAAGACCGAACCGTCAATGTTTGGACCACAACCGCCAGTGATACTGGAGAGGATATCAGTTTTTCCGGGAATGAGTCGATGGATGTGCATCCCCTTTTACAAGGGGCATTTGCCGGTTGGGAAAAACAGGAGGATTTTTATTATGAATTGAAGGGGGACGATCTAATGGCCTATTACAAAACCATGGGCGGCGATAACTACAAACTTCCTGTTGCCGCTACTGGCGTGAATGTTTCTGCCACTGATCATCATTTTTATTACTGTACTTTTTTTAAGGCAGGTGGTCTCTATTTTTTCAGTGAAGCCCCTTTTGCCCAAGAATTGGTAAGGATTATTCGGCGCTTTGCCAATGCTTTCAGCCTGGCCTATAAACGGTTTGAAGATCTTAAATTGTCTGAGGAACAGGCCCATAAAGCAAAAATTGAAGTGGCCTTGGAACGGGTCCGTGCAAGGGCATTGGCCATGCAACAACCCGAAGAATTGGTGGAAGTGGCCGAAGTGTTGCGATACGAGATGGGCTTGCTTGGCGTGGAAGAATTGGAAACTTGTAGTATTTATATTAATGATGTGGAAACCAAAAAAACGGAAGTTTGGTATGCCTTGAAAGACATCCGTTCCACCAAAAAGAAACTGGTGTCGGACCATTTTCCGCTTGATTTAAAGGATACCTGGGTGGGCCGGGAAATGAAAAAATTCTATGCCACGACCAAAAAGCAAGTCTCCATTATAATGAAAGGGGAGGCCCGTAAAGAATGGATCGATTATTGCGAAGAAAAATCAATTCCCTTCCGTGGTTACTATGGCGACGTAATTCCAGATAGGACCTACCATCTTTATAAGTTTACCCATGGCGCCATCGGAGCCCGTGCTGCAGGGGATATCTCTATCGAAAGTTGGGATCTTCTCAAACGTGCCGCTTCGGTTTTTTCCTTGGCCTATTCACGTTTTCAGGATCTGACAAAAGCAAGATTTGATTTGCAAAGATTAAAAACGGAAAAACAACGCGCAGAAGACGCCTTAAATGTTTTGAAGGAGACCCAGACCCAACTGATCCAATCCGAGAAAATGGCCAGCCTTGGGGAACTCACTGCCGGAATCGCCCATGAGATCCAAAATCCCTTAAATTTCGTCAATAATTTCTCTGAGGTGAACAACGAACTCATAGATGAAATGAAAGAGGAAATAGAAAAAGGGGATTTGGAAGAAGCTAAAGCGATTATGCAGGACATTAAACAAAACCTTGAAAAAATAAACCACCATGGCAAGCGGGCCGACGCCATCGTAAAGGGCATGCTGCAGCATAGCCGGAGCAGTAGCGGTACCAAAGAGCCTACCGACATCAACATGCTGGCCGATGAGTATCTGAGATTGGCTTACCATGGACTGCGGGCCAAGGATAAAAGTTTTAATGCAAAATTCGAGACTGCTTTCGATGAAAATATAGGCAAGGTATATGTGATTCCTCAAGAAATTGGAAGGGTGATCCTTAATTTGATCACCAATGCTTTCTATGCGGTCAACGAACGGTCCTCCTTCGCTAATTTATCCAACGAAGCCTCGACGAAGTTGGGAGCTTCGGCGGAGGACTATGAACCGACGGTTTGGGTAAGCACCAAAAAGGACAACGACCAGATTACGATCCGTGTCAGGGATAATGGCAACGGCATTCCTGAAAAAGTTAAGGAAAAGATCTTCCAGCCCTTCTTTACAACAAAGCCAACAGGAAAAGGAACAGGTTTAGGGCTCAGTATGAGTTATGATATCGTAAAAGCGCATAGTGGGGAACTCAATGTTAAAACCAAAGAAAATGAAGGGACGGAATTTATCATTTCACTTCCAGTTATAAACAATTCTTATTAAGCAAATGGACACGAAAAAACAGTTCGGTATTCCCATGCTCCTTTTTATTGCAATGGTTGCCCTATTACCTGCAGATAAAATTGCAGCCCAATCTCAAAAGATACTCTTTGAACAAATTTCGGGCAATAATCTTTCCGTAGGCAAGATCAACGCCATTATGAAGGATGAATTAGGATTTATGTGGTTTTCAGATCAGACCAATAGTGCCATCATACGATATGATGGAAGCTATATGAAGCGGTATCGGCATGACCCAAACAACCCCAACTCCTTGGGAGGAGGGTATCCCGAATGCCTTGCATTGGACGATTCAGGGATTATCTGGATCGGGTTTTACGGTCAGGGACTGGATCGCTTCGATCCACAAACCAATACCTTTACCCACTATAAACATGATCCAAGCGATCCCAATAGCCTGGCAAATGATTTTGTTTCTGCCGTTCAAGTAGATCATCTAGGGAATATCTGGGTGGGCACCTTTGGGGGCCTTGACCTCCTGGATCCACAAACAGGGAATTTTAAACATTTTAGTTACGATACCAATGATCCGACCAGCCTGAGCTGTAATACCGTCAGAACGCTATACGAAGACCGGTCCGGAACGCTGTGGGTAGGAACCGGGATGGCCTTTCACGAGATTGAAGAAGGCGGACTGAATCGATTTGACAGGGATACGGGCACGTTTATCCGCTACCTGCACGATTCGGAGGACCCCAATAGCCTGATCGATAATAAAATAAGGGCGATACTGGAAGATAGCAAAGGTAATTTCTGGGTGGGTACCAAAGGAGACGGGCTCCATAGTATGGACCGAGCCACAGGGGCCTTCAAAAGGTATCCCTATGATCCGGCACATCCTGAACGGCTAAGCCGACCGCCATTAGTTGGGAGATTTGACCATATAACTTTTATTATTGAGGATGCTGAAGAAAATTTATGGATCGGAACGGAGGCCAATGGCCTTAACCGCTATGATCCTGTGACAAAAACCATCGTCCATTTTGG
>JBBKWR010000156.1:0-3505 GCA_037969055.1 Flavobacteriaceae bacterium
ATCCTTAAAAGGAATTCCTTCTTTCACTTGGTTCATCAATTCAGTGTTATTTTTCATACTAACCAACATGCCAACAGAGGAGAAAGTAAGTTTAATAAATCCCGAGAAGCATTTGATCAAGGGGTCTTTTTCATGCAATCCCAAGGATACGAAGGAATAGGACTTCTTATAGGCCATATTTTTGGCCTTTTTAAGCAGTGCCACTACCAAATGCTTATCAAAATCATCTACGGCCAAATATTTGATGTATAGCATAAGAATGGGTTCGTTCTCCCTGGGCATCTTTGAAACACCCAACAAATTGTTACAGGTGTTGATTAATTGAAGGGAATATTTAAAATACCATGGGAGTTTAAGAGCGACATTTTGTTTTACTTTCATGGTATCCGAAAGGCACATGACAGCACGTAGCTTATTTCCCTGCCGTATGGAAAAAATAGTGGTTTCTTCCAATTTATCTTTGGTAATTACACCAGCTAATTCATAGGTGGCGTAATATGCATTTAGAAATTCAATGGTTTCATCGTTTACCGAAGTTGGTTCAATTTTATATTCCCCGTTTGGATTTCTAGTTTTCGAGGCAATAAATTGATAAATGTTAAATTGCCCAATGTTTTCAAAATCTGGATAGTGTGGCCTATTGCTAAAAAAAACA
This sequence comes from Flavobacteriaceae bacterium, assembly GCA_037969055.1. GTDB lineage: Bacteria > Bacteroidota > Bacteroidia > Flavobacteriales > Flavobacteriaceae > Pelagihabitans. The sequence continues at coordinate 656 of JBBKWR010000156.1, forward strand.
AAGGGCCTGGCGTTCCCTTTTGAAACATTGAGGAAGGCAAGGTCGGCCGCTACCGTCTCTAAATATTCGGTAACCTTATTGGTGAGTTCTAGACCAATACCCTTATTTCTGTGGGCATGATCTACCTTGAAGTCACTTATATAATATAAGGGATATTTTTTTTGGCCAACAAATATTTGTTCTTGGGAAACACATATGGATCCTATGATGGCTTCGTTTGCAACAGCAATGAATACTTTACTTTCACCACGCATTTTAATCAGGCCAAAAAAATCCGGGTTACGATCAATACGTAACGCTATTTTACCTGACATCCCTGTAGAACTCGTCAGGTCTAAAAGTTTCTGATTATCTGCCAAAGTAGCCAAACGATATGTGATCATTTAGTTACACAATAATAATTGTTTTCAATTCTTGCTTTTATTTAGGTTGGTCCCAGTAGTAAAACGGTACAATTTTTAAAGGATAAATAGACGATTCCTTATTAAAGGTAAACTAAATACCGATCCTTGTATTATATATAAGTAGATTACTTGGGTTCCTCCAAATCGTTATGTTTTTGAAGATATAAACTGGTAGGATAGACCGAACTTAGCAGATGTCCTGCCATCAAATTAGCCCTACTTTCCAGCAGACCAGAAGGGAAGATAATTTGGTGCGGAGCTATGACTATAAACGGTGCGCTGCCTACCTACCTTAGTGCTCTTCGAGATATAAATTAATCCAACCTCACATGATGGAGATCAACAATTCCATCTGAAATCACAATAATATCATTGTCCTTGTTGACCAAGGTAAGGTCAAAAGATCCGGAAGCAGCACAATCATCATATTGCGAACTTTGCCCGGTAAGAAGATCCACTGATGTTTTCTTAACGCATTTGGAAAAGCTGATGTTGAAAGAACCAGATTGATATATAAATACCTTTGTCGAATCAATCGGAATTATATTTCCCGCTTCGTCTTTATCTGTCAGAAGGCAACCTTCATTCTGAGAAATACTACTGCCTAAAGGTTCTAAATAAGCGCAGTCCTTTTCAAAATGGATAGTACCGCCCAGTGCCTCCGACATATCGAAAATAATGGCCACATTCCCATTTTGGCCTTTCCCAGCGCCCGCGTTTGCCACATCATTCTTTATAATTAAATTATATGTTCGACCATTGTAGGTCCAATTAAATTTATCGGTTTCAGGTATATTCGGATTTTCATCTTTACTGCAGGAAACTAAAATAAGGGCGAGAGAAACAAACAATAGATGTCTCATTTCAAACAATTTAGGGCGGATAGCCTTATTAAAGGTATCTCTTTTTTTAATCTGTTTTACAATTGTTTCAAATTTAATTCATCCCCTCAATTTCAATGGATCAATGCTATTTTATGGGGCTGTTGGGCTTTTGGAACCTTGGGCCTTTGTGGTTAAATGGTAGGGATTTATTAGGTTTTCCCATAGACTTACCGTTACGCCGTCGGTTTTGTTGGCGGAAAAGTAATCATCCATCAATTTGTAGCGCATATCCACGTTCTGTGGTTCGACCACAACATTGTAGTGGGTCCAATAGGAATCTTGTGCTCTGACACAAAAAGCCAGTAAAACGAGTAAACTAAAAATTGCTTTTTTCATTGGTGATTGTTTTTAAAATGTATGATTCCCTTAAAGTTAGGCCATAACCATTCGGGGATAGGGCAATGAAGGATGAAACCATGCTTTTATTGCCCAAATCAACGCCAAAAATGTCCCAACGACATCCGTTGCCAGGTAAATCAACATATCTGACATGAATACATTTGTAGTTTTGGAGGTATCGAGCGGGTGGGGGTCCCGTTTAGAAGGGCTAAAATCGACCTAATAGATTATCACTGCGGTCTTAAAAAATTCCTTTGGCAAGATGGCAACTTCGGATGCTTGACCATACCCATCAACCATAATCGAACAGATTAAATGGATTAACTTTTTCATGAATCTGGTTATCGTTTATTTGAACTTTTGGTTAGCTATTTCACTTTTTACAAGGAATTGCGTCAGCTACCGCCAATAATATTAACTTAGCTTTTGGCGTCTCTATTTAGCCGTCCATCCACCATCGATAAGTATTATTTCTCCAGTGATAAGTGAAGCGGCATCCGAGGCCAAAAAAACCACGGCTCCTGCGACCTCCATGGGTTTTCCAATACGACCCAAGGGGATTCTATCTATTACACTTTGTCTAAAATCCTTATCTTTTAACCAGGGTTCGGTACCTGGTGTTTCAATGAAGGTAGGTGCCACGGCATTGACATTAATATTATATTTCGCCCATTCTGAAGCAAGGTTTTTGGTTAAATGATTGATCCCTGCTTTTGTCATACAATAAATTGACTCATTGTCAAGTGCAATAAAACCGGCTTGAGAACTCATATTAATAATCCGGCCGGATCCTTGTTTGATCATCTGTTTACCTACTGCCTGAGCTGTAAAAAAGGTTCCTTTTAAATTCAAATTGATTGTATAATCAAAATCCTTTTCCGTCACTTTTTCCGCAGGATTAACCGGTGCGACACCAACATTGTTAACAAGGATATCAATCTTGCCAAAAGTTTCGACCACGCAAGCTACTGCGTCATTGATTTGCTGAAGATCAGACACATCCATTTGCAAACGGATGACCTTTCTGCCAATTGTTTTAATTTCCTTCTCCACGTCAGCGGCAGTATTTACATCCCTTAGGCCCAAACCAATGTCTGCACCTGCATGTGCCAATGCAAGCGCACATGCTCTTCCTAGACCTCGGGCTGCTCCCGTAACAATTGCTACCTTGCCATCGAGGTTGAAATTTGGGTATTCTTGTTCAGAATTCTTCATAAAGTTAT
>JBBKWR010000157.1:0-30241 GCA_037969055.1 Flavobacteriaceae bacterium
GAACTACATGAGGCCCATGCCCAAGGCGATGGTCAATATGATGCCTTTATGAACGCGCTGAGAAAGGTGTACCAGTCAAAAAAGGTGGCCTTGCCCAAGTTGGTAGATTATGCCGTGAGAATTCCACCCGGCAGTAATTCAGATGCCCTGTGCGAAACCATCATTACCTGGGAATGTGACGGAAAAGAGTTCATTTCCCGTGGGTTGGATTCAGATCAGACCGTCTCCGCAATAAAGGCCACAGAAAAGATGCTGAATATCATTTAAAAAAACAACAAATAGAATTTAAAGCCTAGTAGCTAGACCAAACTATACAAATGAAATTAAACATAGCCCTATTGGCCGGAGACGGTATTGGCCCCGAAGTTATCGATCAAGCGGTAAAAGTATGTAATGCCATTGCCCTGAAGTTTAAACATGAAATCAATTGGCAACCCGCCCTTACAGGTGCAGCAGCCATCGATGCTGTTGGCGAACCCTATCCCGATACCACCCATGAAATATGTGCGAATGCCGATGCTGTGCTTTTCGGTGCCATTGGACATCCAAGATTCGACAACGACCCCTCCGCAAAAGTGCGGCCAGAACAAGGGTTGTTAAAAATGCGCCAGAAACTGGGACTGTTCGCCAATGTAAGGCCAACCTTTACCTTCCCTTCCTTGATTGATAAGTCGCCCTTAAAAAGGGAACGGATCGAAGGTACCGACCTTATCATCCTTAGGGAACTTACAGGTGGCGTATATTTTGGGGAAAGGGGTAGAAAAGATAACGGTAATACCGCCTATGATACGATGATCTATACCCGCGCCGAAATCCAGCGGCTGGCGAAAAAAGGCTTTGAGATGGCCATGGGGCGCTCCAAAAGGCTTTGTTGTGTGGACAAGGCCAACGTATTGGAATCTTCCCGATTATGGCGCGAGACCGTACAGGCAATGGAAAAGGACTACCCCGAAGTGGAGGTTACCTATGAATTCGTAGATGCGACAGCCATGAGACTGGTACAATGGCCCAAAGGATATGATGTGATCATCACCGAAAACCTTTTTGGCGATATTTTGACGGATGAAGCCTCGGTCATTTCCGGTTCTATGGGCTTAATGCCCTCTTCTTCCGTAGGCAGTAAAGTGTCTTTGTACGAACCGATCCATGGGTCTTATCCCCAAGCGGCCGGAAAAGATATTGCCAATCCATTGGCAACCGTTTTGTCGGCAGCCATGTTATTTGAAGATTTTAATCTGACCGCGGAAGCGGAAGCTATTCGTGCAGTGGTCAACAAATCTTTATCCGAAGGCATCGTGACCGAGGATTTGGCCGATGGTGCCAAAGCCTACAAGACCAGTGAGGTTGGCGATTGGTTGGCCGCACAAGTTTAGGATATACTTTAATGAATAATAAAATGGGGCCCTGTGAATAAAAAACTAGGGGCCTTGTTTTATTAATACAAATCACAAAATATAATCCGTACTCACAAAGTTCGATAATTTCGTTTCGAGCAATTGTCTGATGGTATCATTGTTCAATTCGTTGTCCTTAAAGGCTACGAAGGTGCGTACTGAGAAGGAACGTAACGCATCGTGCACACTGAGGGTCGCTTGGGCGGAATCTTTCCTGCCCGTAAACGGATAAACATCCGGTCCCCGTTGGCAAGAACTGTTCAGGTTTACCCTACAGACCAAATTGACCAGGGTATCGATCAAAGGCGCCAAAGCGTAGATATCCTTGCCGAAAAGGCTTACTTGTTGTCCATAATTGCTCTCTGCCATATCATTTAAAGGTTCTTCGATATCATTAAACGAAAGTACCGGTATCACCGGTCCGAATTGCTCTTCTTGGTACACCCGCATATCTTTGGTGACAGGATATAATACCGCCGGCCAAATATAATTGTCTGAATGCTTGCCCCCTTTTTTATTCAAAATCTTGGCGCCCTTTGCGAGGGCGTCATCGATCAATTCTTGGATATAGGCAGGTTTATTGGGTTCTGGCAATGGGGTCAACTTTACGCCTTCATCCCAAGGATTTCCAAATTTCAGGGCATCGACTTTTTCTGCAAATTGGGTGAGGAATTTTTGTTTGATATCGTCATGAACGTAAACCACTTTTAATGCTGTACAGCGTTGCCCGTTAAAAGATAAGGTACCTGCCAAAACTTCATTGATGGTAAGGTCCATATCTGCATCAGGTAGGATGATGGCCGGATTTTTAGCTTCCAGTCCCAATACCAAACGCAATCTATTGCTCTTAGGATGCTGGCTTTGCAAGGCATTGGCCGATTTGCTATTGCCAATCAGCGCCAACACATCTACCTTGCCTGTTTTCATAATGGGCGCCGCCACGGCCCTGCCCCTACCGAACAAAATATTGATGACCCCTTTAGGGAAGCTGTTTTGAAAAGCCTCCAACAAGGGGGTAATGAGCAGTACCCCATGTTTTGCGGGTTTAAATATGGCCGTGTTGCCCATGATTATCGCAGGGATCAACAGGGCAAAAGTCTCGTTCAATGGATAATTGTATGGTCCCAAACAAAGCACAACGCCAAGCGGGCCACGTTTTATATGGGCATAGACCCCATCGTGTTTTTGAAATTTGGCAGAATTTCTGTCCAGTTGTTTGTAGTCCTCTATCGTGTCATAAATGTATTCGACGGTGCGATCAAATTCTTTTTGTGAATCTGGCAAAGACTTACCAATTTCCCACATCAACAATTTTACAATTTCTTGGCGCTTGGTCTCCATTTGCTTTGTAAACTTTTCCATGCACTCTATCCTGTCTTTTACATGCATGGTGGGCCAAACCCCCTTCCCTTTATCAAAAGCTTTGAGGGCCGCTTCCAGTCCATCCAGGGCTTCGGGCTCGCCCATGTCAGGGATGCTGCCCAATAAGGTAGGCGCATAATCGTTTGAGGACGAGATACTAGAATAAACATTGGTAGTGGATCCCTGCCAATCCTTCAGCTCCCCATTGACCAAATATTTTTTTTGGTTGATGACATTGGTAATTTGAAATTCGGAAGGAATATTGTGGTGTATTTTGCTCATTAGTAGCGTTTTTAATAATTTGTAAAATGCGACAAAAAAATCCCTGATTGCGCAGGGATTTGGTAGTTATATAATGGGTTTCATTGCTATCATCGACGCCCTTAGCCGCGTACCGACCACTTCTACCGGATGTTCCCTCAATGTTTTGTTCACCAAGATCAGCTTTGCATTGTCTACCCCGTTGCCCTTGCCCGCCGCGTAGGGTTTGCCAATAACATCAGTGTCTATTTTTTTCATAAAATCGGCCAATAAAGGCTTGCACGCGTGATCGAACAAATAACAACCATATTCCGCAGTATCTGAGATCACCCGATTCATTTCGAACAGTTTCTTCCTTGCGATCGTGTTCGCGATCAGAGGCGTTTCGTGCAGCGATTCGTAATAGGCAGATTCCCCGATGATGCCCGATTCGGTCATTGATTCGTAAGCCAGCTCTACACCGGCCCTAACCATGGCTACCATTAGTACCCCATTATCATAATATTCCTGTTCTGAAATTTTGACGGAGCTTGCAGGGGTCTTCTCAAAAGCGGTCTCCCCAGTGGCAGCCCTCCAAGTAAGTAGGTTTTTATCGTTGTTGGCCCAATCTTCCATCATGGTCTTGGAAAAATGTCCGGTCATGATATCGTCCATATGCTTGTAAAACAGCGGACGCATAATGTTCTTTAATTCCTCGGACAGTTCAAAAGCCTTTATTTTGGCAGGGTTTGACAAGCGGTCCATCATATTGGTGATCCCGCCATATTTCATGCCCTCGGTAACGGTTTCCCAACCATACTGAATCAGTTTTGAGGCATAACCTGGATCAATGCCTTTCTCGATCATTTTATTGAAGCAAAGGATCGAGCCGGTTTGCAAGAGCCCACAAAGAATGGTCTGCTCTCCCATGAGATCCGATTTGACCTCTGCCACGAACGAAGACTCCAATACCCCAGCACGATTCCCACCAGTGCCCACTGCATAGGCTTTTGCCTGCTCCAATCCTTTACCCTGGGGGTCATTTTTTGGATGGACGGCAATCAGTGTCGGAACGCCAAATCCCCTTTTATACTCTTCCCTCACCTCTGAACCGGGACATTTTGGCGCTACCATGATAACGGTCAGGTCTTCACGGATCTGCATGCCTTCCTCCACGATATTAAAGCCGTGGGAGTAAGATAATGTGGCCCCTTTTTTCATTAAAGGCATGATGCTTTTTACAACACTCGTGTGCTGTTTGTCGGGGGTAAGATTGATCACCACGTCTGCTGTGGGAACCAATTCCTGATAAGTGCCCACTTTAAATCCGTTTTCGGAAGCATTTAGATAGGATTGCCTTTTTTCCTTAATGGCCGCCTCCCGTAAGGTATAGGAAATATCCAATCCCGAATCACGCATGTTCAGGCCCTGGTTCAATCCCTGGGCCCCACAACCAACTATTACCAATTTTTTACCTTTTAATGCCGACACGCCATCAGAGAATTCGGTGGAATCCATAAACCTACATTTTCCCAATTGGGTCAATTGATCTCTTAATGAAAGTGTGTTGAAATAATTTGCCATATTGTGTTCTCTTATTATGTTTATTGGTTAAACCAACCTGCTATTGCATGATCAGTGTTCTTGAAATTCCTTGAGCAGGGCCGTGATTTGCATCTCATCTTTTGAAACCGAGATCCGACCGGAGCGAACAAACTGCATGATGCCAAACGGCTTTAACTGTTCGTACATTTCATCGATCTCATGGCGACGACCTGATTTGGCCAGCACAAAAAAATCTCGTGCCACAGTTACGATCTGAGAATTGTTATCCTTGATGATATTCTGAATCTGTCGTTCGTCGAACAATAAGTGCGAGGCAATCTTAAACAAGGCCGATTCCTGATAAATAGTCTCATCATCGGTATGGTAGAAGGCTTTTATTACCTCAATTTGCTTTTCAACCTGTCCCACGATATTACGCACCCATTTTTCTGAAGTATTCACGACAATGGTAAACTTTGATACTTCATCTATCTCCGATTTGGAGACGTTTAGACTTTCTATGTTGATGTGCCTTTTTAAGAATATCCCTGATATTCTGTTCAGTAATCCTACGTTGTTTTCGGAATACACCGAAATAGTAAACCATTGTTTTTCCATGTGTGCTCTCCCCGGTCTTCCCCACCAAATAATGGAAGTTTACGGGTTTTTATTAGTAGTTAATATGTTCTTACAGCGATGATCAATCCTGTTGACCAATTTATTTTGGTTAGGGTGAAATCTTCTCGATTTTCAAGGTATTCTACCAATCGATCTACATGGGACTGATGGTCTTCCGGCCAATTTGACTGTGGGCTCATATCATCGATCACATAGAAGCCACCTATTTTGATCAACTTTAAAACCGCATCAATATCACTGTATTTCCCTGGCCATGCATCCGCAAATATCAAATCAAATTTATCTCCCTTATAATTGTTGATCCATTCAGATCCATCCTTACAAACTATTTGCACCCTTACGTCCTCACCGAAATACTGATCGGCAATGGCGCACAGGTTGGCATCATAGTCTACGGTGATCAATTTTGATTGCGAATCCATTCCGTCTATCATCCAAGATAAACTCAATCCAATACCGGTTCCCAATTCCAATAGGTTGGCCCCGGGCTTGGAGCTGATCAATGTCTTCAAAAAGCTCCCTATATACAGATCTGAAGGCATGGTAAACCCTATTTCCACCGATTTACGTTCGATTTCTGAGTGCATTAGTGGTTTTCCCATAGCATTTGTGTCCTTCATAATCTAATATTGTCGCATTCCCTTCAAAAGTGGCCAATTCGATTTATTATCCCTCGTATTATTTCAATCGTATGTCGGACACCGACGCACCGGATGGGATCATTGGAAATACATTATCCTCTTTCTCCACCTTTACTTCCAGAAAATATGGTTTTTTTGAGGCCATCATCTCTTGTACCGTAGCCTTAAGATCCTTGCGTTCGGTTACCCTTTTCGCCTGGATGTGGTATCCTTCGGCAATTTTCACAAAATCTGGATTTACCATTACCGTAGAGGCATATCTACCGTCAAAAAACAATTCTTGCCATTGTCGTACCATACCCAAGTGGTCATTGTTCAACACCACGATCTTCACTGGTACATTGTGCTGAAAGATAACCCCAAGTTCCTGAATGGTCATTTGATATCCGCCATCCCCAATAATTGCGACAACTTCCCTGTCCATAGCACCCATTTTGGCACCTATCGCAGCCGGAAGGGCAAAGCCCATGGTGCCCAAACCACCCGACGTAATGTTGCTTTTACGTTGGTTGAACTTTGCATAACGGCAGGTTACCATTTGGTGCTGCCCGACATCGGTAACAATTACCGCCTTGTTTTTTGAGGCTAAATTTATTTCCTCGATGACCTCGCCCATGGTCAAACCAACCTTTGTTGGATGAATATCGTTTTTGATGACCTCATCAAATTCAATTTTATATTTTTCTTTGAATTTGTTGTGCCATGCTTCGTGTTTGTTTTTTTTAATAAGTGGCAATAACAGACTTAATGTTTCTTTTGAATCCCCCAACACCGCCACATCTGCCTTCACGTTCTTGTTGATCTCTGCCGCATCGATCTCAAAATGGATGATCTTGGCCTGCTTTGCATAGGTCTCTAAATTCCCGGTGACACGATCATCGAAACGCATACCGATGGCGATTAGCAAGTCGCATTCATTGGTAAGAACATTCGGGCCATAGTTACCGTGCATGCCCACCATACCTACATTGAGGGGGTGATCGGTATCCATGGCCGAAAGGCCTAAAATGGTCCAGGCTGCTGGAATTCCAGCCTTTTCCACAAGTGCTTTCAGTTGGGCCTCCGCATTGCCTAAGGTAACACCTTGGCCAAAGACGATATATGGTTTTTTGGCATTGTTTATCAGTTCTGCCGCTGCCTCAATTGACCCCATATTAGGCTTGGGATAAGGAATATAGCTTCTTACCACTTTGCAAGGTTCGTAATTGAAATCAAAGGTGTCGAACTGGGCATTTTTGGTAATATCGATCAAAACGGGACCTGGTCTGCCAGATCGGGCTATATAAAAAGCTTTGGCCATAATTTTTGGTATCTCCGCTGCCTTGGTAATTTGATAGTTCCATTTGGTTACTGGAGTAGAAATACCAATAATATCGGTCTCTTGGAAGGCATCGGATCCCAACAGGTGTCGCGGCACTTGACCGGTGATACAGACTATTGGGGTCGAATCGATTTGGGCATCTGCCAAGCCAGTTACCAAATTGGTTGCTCCCGGGCCTGAGGTTGCTATGGCCACCCCTACTTTGCCCGTAACTCGGGCATAACCCTGTGCCGCGTGGGTTGCCCCTTGCTCATGTCTCGTCAGGATATGGGTAAGTTTATCCTGAAATTTAAATAGCTCATCGTAGACAGGCATAATGGCTCCGCCCGGATATCCGTATAATAAATCGACGCCCTCTGCCAACAAACAATGAATGACCGCTTCTGCGCCACTAATTTTGGTGGATGATTTTTTTGTCGACGCATTTTTTGGCGCTGACGTTTTACGAACCGCCTTTACTTTTTCTTCTACTGTTTTCATAGTCCTGTTTCCCTCTTTTTATTCGCCCGCTAATTCACGCAGGCATATTTGGAAAATACGATAGGCGTATTTAATTGTATTTTATCCCTATAAATGTGCCTAATATTCATTTCATTTTTGACGATCGGTCGCGAAGGCCCATGACATCCTAGTTTAAAGTGCATAGATTAAAATTCATCGGTAACACAGCCTTGGGAGGCCGATGATACCGTTCTTGCATATTTGTATAAACTTCCTTTTTTAACCTTTAAGGGCGGTTGTTTCCACTTTGCCCTCCGATCGCTTATTTCTTGATCCGATAGATTGACCGAAATGCTATTTTTTTCTGCGTCGATGGTAATGATATCACCATCTTTTAACAATGCAATGGTACCGCCCTCCTGTGCTTCTGGGCATACATGGCCAACTACGAAGCCATGTGTACCTCCAGAAAATCGTCCGTCGGTAATCAAGGCAACCTCTTTACCGAGGCCTGCTCCCATAATGGCGGCGGTTGGTTTCAACATCTCAGGCATACCGGGACCCCCTTTGGGACCTTCGTAGCGAATGACCACAACATCCCCTTTTTTAACTTCGCCCCTGCCGATCCCAGCATTGGCCAAAAACTCATCGTCATATACCTTCGCAGTACCGGAGAAATATAGGCCTTCTTTACCGGTAATCTTGGCGACCGCCCCTTCTTCCGCCAAATTTCCATATAAAATCCTTAAATGGCCAGTAGCCTTTATCGGGGTTTCCATAGGTTTTAAAACCTGTTGCCCAGCCTTTAGCCCTGGCAGGTCCTTAATATTTTCCGCGATGGTCTTTCCAGTAATGGTCATACATTCGCCATGCAACATTCCTTTTTCCAGCATATATTTCATTACCGCAGGCGTGCCACCGACCCTGTGCAAATCTTCCATTAAATACTTCCCACTAGGTTTAAGGTCTGCTAAAAAAGGAGTAGTGTCGCTTATCTTTTGGAAATCATCTAAGCCAAAATCGATATTCGCTGCCTTTGCTATCGCCAAAAAGTGTAAAACGGCATTGGTTGAACCACCAAGTAAGGTGAGTAGACGAATGGCATTTTCAAAAGATTTTCTTGTGATAATATCACTGGGCTTAATGTCATTTTCCAATAAATGTTGCAATGCCTTACCCGAATTCAAACAATCTTGAACCTTTTCTTTTCCCATAGCAGGATTAGAGGAGTTGTAGGGCATGGCCATTCCCAAAGCCTCAATTGCGGAAGCCATGGTATTTGCGGTATACATACCTCCACATGCGCCAGCCCCTGGACAGGCGTTTTGGATTACGCTTTTATAATCCGATTCGTTCATGGTACCCGCTACCTTTTCGCCCCAGGCCTCAAAGGCGGAGACAATATCCAACTTTTTGTCCTTAAAACATCCCGAGGCTATGGTACCTCCATACACAAGAACTGAGGGGCGATTCAATCGAATCATGGCCATTAACGCCCCTGGCATATTTTTATCACAACCCACCACTGTCACCAGGCCATCATAGTTCATTGCCTGTACAACCGTCTCCATCGAATCGGCAATAATATCCCTAGAGGGCAGTGAATATCGCATGCCATAGGTTCCCATTGAAATACCATCACTCACACCGATCGTATTAAAAATCAACCCGACCGAACCATTTTCATTAATACCCTGCTTCACGCTCTTGGCCAAATCATTTAAGTGCATGTTGCATGGATTTCCTTCATAACCCGTACTGCCTATGCCGATCAAAGGTTTTTTAAGATCTTCCTCCGATAGGCCAATGGCATATAACATGGCCTGAGCGGCCGGTTGCGTTGGATCCTGGGTTACATTCTTACTGTGTTTGTTCAATTCCATTTGGGTGATCCTTGTTTAACTTTCCTATATTCGAATCAAATATATCAGGTTTTAAAACGCCAATAGGCCCAAGCGGTCATACCCATCTAAATCCAATACCGCACTTATTCTTTTATAGCGTTGGTAATCAGTTAGATAAATGCCTGTTTTTATCATATTCAAACTACAACAAATGTAAGAGCGGGCATCAAATTAGCTTCGATGTATGCCCTAAAAAACAGCGTACAGCAACATCAAGCTTCAATTTTGTGCCATATGTACGAAATGAACTATTAAAATGTTCTTTCAAAGGCATCAATAATTAAAATCTTAGGTCAATTTAAAAGAAATGGAATCTCCATACTTTTTCTGGGCAAGAATAGAAATTGCGAGGTCCGAAAGTTGTAGTATTCTTGGATAGCCCCCTGTTGTTTGGCCATCTTTCATCAAGATAATCAATTTACCCAAAGGGGTGAGTTGTACCGTACCGGGAAGGGTAGCAGAGGTGAGCATAGAAGTGTTATGCCCATCTATTGGTTCATTTAACTGATAAGCCATCCTGTTGTTCTCCTTGGAAATCGTAAATTCCTTGAAAAAAAGTTTTTCCATCTGATTGTCGTCGAGCATGCTATATTCCGGACCTTGGTGCACCATTAATACCAGTTCATCGAGATGATCCTCAATTTTAAATTCAGAAATTTTAGGCTTAAAATTGCTGTCGGCCTGATACGGCACCTCCGCCCTATCTGACAAATGATTACTGGGGGTTACGGGGAAATACATCGATCGGCTTCCCAGCACCGATGTGGTGGTAAATCCATGCTTGATGGCCAAGTACGACCGAAATCCATTTTCCAATCTCCCATAGGAAAGGATATCCCCAGCTGCAATTTTATAAACTTTGAGATTGGAAATAGGTTGATTGTTCAAAGTGGCTGACATTTCTGCGCCCCCAATCGCAATATGCGTATCTTCCTCAAAAAGTAAGGTGGGCCCAGTCATGGTAATCTCCAATACGGCCAGATCTTTTTTATTTTCCAACATCATGTTCAACTTTCTTACCGTCGAGTTATCCATCACTCCAGATACGGGAACACCAATGTCGCGATACCCAAACCTTCCATGGTCTTGGATCGAAGTAAAAAACCCAGATTTTAATACCTTAAGCATCTAACTTTATTTTTTCAATCTTATAAATACCTACTTCCCCTTCTATTTTATGCAGGTTGTACTCCGCCCTTGGAATAGCATAGAACTGTATCCGGTCCCCTACTTTGAAAAAGCAGGGGGGTTCTTTGGTGGCGTCAAATATTGGGATGCTGCAATTACCAATAATATTCCAACCTCCCGGAGATTCTTGTGGATAAATACCTGTTTGTTTCGCCGCAATTCCCACGGAACCTTTCTCCACTTTTAAACGAGGATTCTTTTTCCTAGGGATTTCCATGGCAAGATCAAGTCCTCCCAAATAGGTGAAACCTGGTAAAAATCCTATCCCATAAATTGTATAGGTGTTTTTGGTATGGAGAGCGATTATTTCTGGAACGGACAATCCTAAAGTATCGGAAACTTCTTTTAGGTCGATTCCAAAATCCAAATCATAACATACGGGTAATCTCCACAGATATCTAGTTCGAGGCCTGGACTTACCTCTGGTATCGTAACATTGTAAGAGTTGTTGCTTAAAATTTTCAAAATCAATAGGTTTATCTTTCTGGATCAAGGTGAGTGAATTATAAGCGGGAACCAATTCCCAATCCTCGATCTCCAAAATCGACTTCAGATGGTTCTTGAACAAGAGTATATCATCTAAAATATCTTCTTTGACAAAATTGGGCCATTCCACCAAGATGGCATGAATTCCAAAGGGCCTTATAGAAATTGAATATTTGCTCACTTGGCAATGTTTATTTGATGGTTTGGCAAATACTTGGAAAGATACATCAATATTTGCAATGCGTTGGGGGTATCGCCATGTACACAAAAGGTATCCGCAAAAATTGTGCTTACTTCTCCATTTAAAGTCTGTACTTTTTGTTGCTCGACCATCAAAATCAAATGTTCAAGCACCTTTTCGGGCTCTTCGATCAAAGCATGTTTATGGGTCCGTGGCACTAAGCTAAGGTCTTTGTTATAGTTCCGATCCGCAAAGGCCTCATATTTTATGTGGAACCCCCTATGTATTGCTTCCTCAGCTATTTCAGATCCATATGGCACATATAGAAAAACCTTATCCTTGTATTGTTGGACTGCATTTAGAAAGCGTATGGCCAGGTCTTTGTTTTTGGCCAAATCATTATACAGGGCTCCATGGGCTTTAATATGGTTAAGGTTCATTTGGCCATTATTAAGAATTTCCTCCAATTTCTTGATTTGTTCCTGTATACTTTTGAACAATATATCCACTGGGAGGTCCAATGAAATCCTGCCGAAATTTACTTTGTCAGGATATGATGGGTGCGCCCCCACTTTTACATTATTTTGACTGGCGAGTTTGATAACCTCGCGCATGGTCATCTCATCGCCCGCATGGCCGCCACAGGCAATATTGCAGGAAGAAATTAGGGGGAGTAATTGGGCTTCGTTTCCAATACCTTCCCCGACATCGCAGTTGAGGTCTATATATTTTGTATTTGTTATAGTGCCCATGACAGGTATTAGTCTAAAACTTCGTCCATTCCCTTTTTAAATGTGTCAAAATCCTGAAGGTAATTATGCCCACCGCCCTCTATTCGAAACAACTTCTTCGATTTCCCTGTAATGGCATTATACAATCGAACGGCCTGTTGAAAGGGTATTACCGAATCATCCGTGCCATGAAATATAAAGATTGGACATTTTATCAATTTTACATATTCATTTGAAGGAAACCTATATCGAGATAGCCATTCGATGGGCAAGAATGGAAATCTGTGCCTTCCCAGTGCGACCGCGCTGTAAAAAGGGGATTCAAGAATCACTTTTTTTGGCCTGTTGGCGGCGGCAAGTCCAGTTGCGATACCTGTTCCAAAAGATTGGCCATAGAGCACGATTTCATCTTCATCATATTGCGTCAAAGCATAGTTATAGAAGAGTTGCGCATCCTCTTTTAAAGCCTTTTCACTCATTTTGCCTACGCTTTTGCCATAGGTCCTATAATCCACTAAAATGGCATCATATCCTTTCCTATCAATAAGATTGACCACATGGTTTAAATTCGCAATATTGCCTGAATTACCATGAAAATAGAGCACAACCCCTTTTGCACGCTCACTTTTAATATGTACTGCATTCAATTTAGCTCCGTCCTCTGCCCTAAGGTAAAACTCATCAAAAGATTGGCAATAATCGTAGGTATGGTTTGCCGGCATCCTGGAAGGAATAAAAATTAATCGATCTTGGAACATATACGCCAATAAAACCAACAGGATATAGGAAAAAATCAAAATTATCCCCGTTTTTTTAAGTCTTTTCATTGATACGGTTTGATGTATGCTTGATATTTATCCCTTTTTAGTATCCTTAAAAATAAAACACAATTCCCGTAGGGTTTTGGGCCTTGAAACACAAGCCGTTGATCATGGCGCCATCCCTAGTTTCCACATCGTATTCCTCTATTTCTTGATTATCATAATAAAACTGAAAATCTATGGGTAACTGTTCAGGTTTGAAAATCAAATATTCCTGTAAAAAATATAACAAAACGCGCACTGCGACATAAATGCCAAGAATAATTAGTGCCTTTTTAGGCCCAGTTTGGCATTCTAGATTATTTTGTAATGGGTACAATGTGCAATATAGGTAAGAGTGCTAGCAGCAAATCACAGCCATCGCCTCCTTTTAAAATAGAACATCATTCCAATGAAAATGGCAATCATAACCCCCCAGACCACAAAATATCCATTTTTGGAGTGAAGTTCTGGCATGTTGTCAAAATTCATCCCGTAGATGCCCGCAATAAACGTCAAAGGAATAAAGATAGAGGCCATTATGGTCAATACTTTCATTACCTCGTTCATTTTATTGCTCATGTTACTCATATACATTTCCATCAAGCTCATGATCATTTCCCGATAGATCTGAAGGCTTTCATTGATTTCGATCGTATGGTCCAAAATATCCCTTAGGAACAACTTAGTGTCTTTTGTTATCAAAGGGTTTTGTGTATCGATAAGCCTACCCACCATTTCCTTGACCGGGGAAATGACCCGCCTTACCTTCATTACTTCTTTCTTCAGGTCTTGAATTTTTCTGGCAACTTCAGGGTTGGGGTGATCATAAACCTCATCCTCCAAATGATCGACCTTGGCACTAATGTGCTCCAAAATCACAAAATAATTGTCCACAATAGCGTCCATCAGCGAAAAGAACAAATAATCCGCTCCCATCCGACGTACCCTTCCCGATTTGGTTTCGATACGTTCCCTGACCGCATTAAATACGTCCATCTCAACTTCCTGAAATACCAAAACTGCATCTTTAACCAAAACTAAAGCAACTTGTTCAATGACCACCTCATCGGCAGCATCCAAATAGAGCATTTTCAAAACCGCAAAAATATAATCCTCATATTCATCAACTTTGGGCCTTATGTTAACGTTGACAGTATCTTCAAGGATAAGGGTATTAAGGTGTAATTGAGCCCCAAGGTTTTCAACAAAAGCTTCATCGGTAAGGCCGGATATATCTATCCAACTCACATGATTCGAGTTTTTTTCGTCTAAAATTTCTTGTATATTTTTTGGACGGTAAGATCGAACCTCTGTTTCATTATAGGAAATTATCGACACCTTGCTGGCTTCTTTGTCCCTCATGCCCATATAGGTGACCGTGCCTGGTGGCTTGCCTTTTTTTCGCAGGAACCTGGAAGCCTTCTTAATTTTACCTTGAAGTTTCTTTTTACCCATCTGGTATTTCATTTTTATAAATATAGTAAAAGCCCCATCATATTTTTTTAAGTCCCGTGAAATTCAAGCCTTTTGAGTAAGAGTCCTGAGCCCGGGGCGACATAGGTTAGTTGTACCTCGTTATTTGGTTCCAGGGAAGCGGATATATCGGCGAGTGTAAGTTCACCTTTGCCCAATTGAATCAAAGCGCCCATGATCATTCGAACTTGGTAGCGCATGAAACCAGTTGCCTCGATGCAAAGCGCATAGCTTTTATTTGGAAAAAAATTGGCGGTAAGTAAGCTGTTATCAATAATTTCACAATTTTCAATCTGCCTGACGAATGTAGCATTTTCCCGCATTCTAGCGGTATAGGTTGAAAAGTCATGGGTACCCCGAAAAAGAACGGCGGCCTCCTTCATGGCAAGGATGTCCAAATTTTCTATGATATTGGCCATAAAAGGCGCGCAAAATGGATGGTTTTTTTCCCCATAAGAAAATAGGTACACGTATTCTTTTGACCTGCTATCCTTTATTATATTAAAATCCTTCCCGACCGAAATGATATCCATGACCCTTATGTCTGGCGGGAGGTTGCTATTGAACGACACTTGAAATTCCTGCAGATTTTCAATGGCGCCTCCCTCTAAAAAGAGTTCAAAAGCAAAATCAAGGGCCGATACCTTTGAATCGGTCCTGCCCGCACCCAATACTTTTACTTTCCTGTTGGGCAAAACAAATTTTATGGTTTTGGACAACATTCCTTCGATCGTTTTTTGTCCAGGTTGCTTTTGCCAACCACTATATCTAAATCCTAAGAATTGTACTTTAATTAAGTAACGGAAGACCTCTTTCATTTAAGTTATTTACGACTAAAGGATTGAAAATAATACATATTCTATACTTTTTTACTAATTTTAATAACTATACCGACTAAACCATTTATTATGAAATCAAATTCAGCTATTAAGCCTCCTGTTTGGTTTTGGATTATAAGTGTCGTTGCACTGCTTTGGAACCTTATGGGCGTTGTTGCCTACCTGGGCCAAGCTTATATGACAGATGAAGCGCTATCAGCGCTACCCGAACCACAACAAGCACTTTACACGGCACAGCCCGCTTGGGTTACGGGTGCGTTTGCTATTGCCGTTTGGGCCGGTTTACTTGGGTGTATCGCCCTTTTATTGCGTAAAGGATGGGCGCACCCTGTTTTTTTAATTTCGTTGATTGGGATATTGGCCCAAATGGGCTATGTATTTTTTATGAGCGATACCTTGGCAGTGATGGGGAATTCGGCGAGCATCATGCCAATCTTCGTTATAGTCATTGGGGTTGCCCTCCTCGTGTTTGCACGGTTGGCCAATAATAGAAATTGGCTTGTATAAAGTCTGCAATCGAGCTGTTTGATGAATGAAATAAGTGGTTCCATATTTATTTTCCCTTTGGCCTACCTTATGTTTACCACGTTTTTTAATGAATACCCAACATTGCTTGCGCTTTATCGAATATTTAAAATAAAGGAAATATCAGGCCGTTTTATACCCGTCGTAGGATTTCCCTAGACCCCCCAAATACACTAACATGAATATCTTTTTACGTATACTCCCATGGAAACGTAGTTTGATTGCCTCAATTACCATATTGGCGCTTCTAATCGTTTTCAATTTTTATGGCCTCTACACCAATAAATTCTATTTTTTTAAATTCGACAATTACTTGATTCCCTTGTTGTCCGTTGTACATTTTATTTTTTTGTACGTGCTTTGGTTCAAAATAAAGGAACATGAAATTGCGGATCCCCAGATGCGGAATTTGGAATATGGCCTTTATGCAATTTTGCTCATTTACGTGTATAAATTTTTTGACACATTGTTCATCTTGACCAGTGCCGGCGAATTTGAAAATTATGATATCCCAGAAACCTTTATGCCAATGGGGCTCTTTATTTTAATGCTTTACTTTCTGCTAATTGGTTTGACCCTTTTAACTTTTATGTATCGAAAAGTCTTGGTGGGCGGCTATAATTTTGATGATATGGATCATATTGATTCTTGGGATTAGCGGCACACATTTGCGCTTACATAAACCTTCAAAACAATAAAAAACCCGGTCAATAATCCCGGGTTTTTCGATAAAATTTAATATTTCCCTTAAAATTGCCCCTCCTAAAAGGGAGCCGTGCTAATCGTTACCCTTATTACGCCTGATGTCGCAGGTATGTTCCCGTTAGGCTCAATTAAACGAACCGCGGTATTGGGGTCGCCAGGCCCTGAATCCCCACTTGATTGCCTGATGACCTGAAACAAGCCGGCACCAGGATACTCATCGGCTTCTGTTCCCGCATCATATAAAAAAATGTTCGCTGAGACGTCTCCACTTATGGCAATGCCATTTTCAAATAAAGGAATTCCTTCGGGAGGAAAAGCATAAAACCAGTCGTTGCTCTGTACGAACATTGTTGCGAGGGAAAGATGGTCCCCATCCGCTGCAGAAAATGAAAATTGATAACTTCCACCAGGACCAATGGCGCCCGGACCAGTTGCTCCTAGCGGGGTATCGAACGTTCCTGAAATAGTATTGCCTGTTTTAGCAGCGAGCGAGCCGGCCAACATGGTTGGGATCCCATCTTCTGCAATGGCCTCAAGTCCTTCCCCAAAATCTGGACTATTGAGCTGGTATATGGGCTGAACATCGCTGTTATGTGATGCCCAAATTCCAGGTGATAAAGGCACGGTTAATCCGGTGGCGGCCTGTGTATCCATCAGCAGGGCCTGGGTACTACCATCTTCCGCGATATCCTCAACCCCTTCCGCACTGGCCACAAGACCTGCTCCTGTGGCGACCTGTCCCACCTCAAAAAATGGTGCGGGCATGGTATGTACGGCGTATACACCTGGCGATATCGGAACAGGTGCCCGGGTTCCTTCGCCTTGGCCCGGAGTTGCAATGGTCATCCCATCGGAAACGTTTAAGATCCTAACTTTGAACTTTGAGGGACCAATATTTTCAATGGTAACTTTGATCACCTCATCATTTTCAGGTAAGACATTGCCAAAGGCACAGCTGTTGTTCGTGATTTTGGTTACAACTCCATTCTCATCGACACCCTGGTCCTCGGCCATAGGATCTTGCTGTGGCTTTTGATTGGGCCCACCCGTTACTTCGTTGACCTCGGTCCCTGCATCCCACAAAGCGATCTGATCGGTTACATCGACAGGCGTACCATTACACCCAATCGCGGTTCCATTTTCATTGTATAATGCAATGCCCTCCTCTCCTGGTGCAAAGAACAAATCGTTGGATTGAACGAACATGGTCACAAATGATAATCTAGTACCCCCATCATTGGGCAAGACCGAGGGGCCGGCATCTATATAAAATTCGTAGGCATCTCCAGGAAACAAGGGACCGGGGGTAGTCTTCCCGACCGGCGTATTAAATACCCCACTTTGAAATATTGGCTTAGGCATCACCACATTTTCTATGGTCACCGTAAAATCCGCTTGCGCGGGATCAACTGGCATTAATTCGCCACTATCGTCTTGGAGGTCCGAAGTGTTGTCAAGGGTTGTGTCCAGCGTTTCTGCAACAACCAGGTTGTCCGGATCAGAACAGGCCACGATGGAAACCATTGCCAGACCAATCATAATCTGTTGTATTTTTCTTGTTTTCATAATAATCTTGTTTTTAGGATTATGTAACAAATTAAGGGTCATTATATAACTGAGGAATCACAAAAAGGTCAAGATTCCATAACATTTGGCAATTAAAATGTGACCTCTAGGTCGTTTCGAATATTATTTCCCATCTAGGACTTTAAGAAAACCCATCTACTACCTTACCAATAGGCCATTATAGACGGTTTACGTAAATTGTGATAACTGTGTGATACTTTTTAACTTGTTTAGTATGTTGGAATTATGAAAAATATTCTCATTATAGAAGATGATCCCGAAATCATAAAGTTATTGGAGATACATCTTACCGATTTGATTTATACGACCTCTAAGGCGCTGGATGGCGCATTAGGACTACAAATGGCCTTGGATAACGAGTACGATCTTATCTTATTGGATCTTACCCTTCCAACGTTGGACGGGGTTGAAATTTGTAAAAAGGTAAGGGCCAAGAAAAACACACCAATCATCATGCTCACCGCAAAATCTGAGGAAATCGATAGGGTTTTAGGGCTTGAGATTGGGGCTGATGATTACATCACCAAGCCTTTCAGCATTAGGGAGTTGTTGGCTAGAATAAAGGCGGTAATGCGGCGATCCGCAGTGCGCCAAACCGACGAAAAACATCAAACAAGTTCCATCGCGGCCGAAGGACTATTTATTGATATAGATAAGCGAAAAGTATTGTTGGGCCAACATAAAATAGATCTCTCCCCGAAGGAATTTGAATTATTGGTGCTTATGGCTTCCAATCCAGGTAGAAATTATTCGCGAACCGAATTATTGAACATCATTTGGGGCTATAATTTTGAAGGCTATGAACATACAGTTAACTCCCACATTAACCGTTTAAGGGCAAAAATAGAGTCTGATATGGCCAATCCGAATTACATATTGACCACTTGGGGCGTAGGCTATAAATTTAACGAAGATATTGCCATATGAGCCGAGCCGAAAAAACATTGACCCCAAAACTGGTTAAAAAATTATGGGTAGCGTTCATTTTCCTCGTGTTATTAATGGGCTGCTCCTATATCTTCATCACAGGTTATTTTGCCAACAAGTACATGCAAGAAACGACGCAGCGTGTCAATGCCAATGTTGCCCATCACGTAATCGCTGAAAAATTTAAGGATGCTTCGCCTTTCTTAACGGATGGAGGTGTTAACGAAACACTTTTCGGAGACCTAATGCACGACATGATGGCCGTGAACCAGGGAATAGAGGTATATCTGTTGGATAATACCGGCGAAGTATTATACTCCGTTGTTTTGGACCATAGTGACAATGCTCCCCAAAGACGGGTGTCGTTGTCCCCTATCAAATCATTTATAGACGGCAGGGGCGAAAAGTACGTTTTAGGGGATGATCCTAGAAATCCAGGCGAACAGAAAATTTTCTCGGCAGCCCCTTTCTCTATAGATGGGCACCAAGGGTATATGTATATCATCTTAGCAGGTAAGCAGTTCGAATTGATCAGTAGCAACCTTATGGGCCAATATTTCATTAAATTGGGTATCGGGGCGGTATTATTGACAATGGTATTCGCTGCCATTATTGGATTATTGAGCATATGGTTTTTTACGAAAAACTTAAGATTGATTACCCGCACGGTGCGCAGATTTCAAGAAGGCGATCTGAAGGCCAGAATCGATAACCCGGACAAATCCGATATAGCCATATTGGCTAACTCCTTCAACGAAATGGCCGATACTATTGTTGGTAACATAGACAAAATGCAATCGGTTGATTCCTTACGACGCGATTTAATCGCAAATGTTTCGCACGATCTAAGAACGCCGTTGGCAATTCTAAAAGGGTATATAGAAACGCTTCAGATGAAAAAGGATGACCTGTCGGAAACGGAAAAACAGGAATACTTGCAGATCACGCATGATAATGTTGATAAATTGTCGAATTTAATCAACCAGTTGTTTGAATACTCTAAGCTGGAGGCCGAACAGGTCACCCCAGTTAAGGAACCTTTCTCGATAACCGAACTTTCATATGATTTGATCGCCAAATTCAAAGTATTGGCAGTGCAAAAGCAGATTGAACTGCTATTGGAAAATCCCCAGGACAATCCCATGGTATATGCCGATGTTAGCTTGGTCGAAAGAGCATTACAAAACCTTATTGAGAATGCCTTAAAATATACCGAACCAAAGGGAAGGGTCGTCCTCACCATACGACGTAAAGAAGAATATGTTGAAATCGATATTACGGATACAGGTACGGGCATACCGCTTAGTGACCAACCTTTTATCTTTGATAGGTATAAACAAGTTGACAAGAACCCGAAGAAGCAGGGTTACGGCTTGGGACTGGCTATTGTGAAAAAAATTATGGACCTCCATGGCACCACCATCACTGTGTTGAGCAGACCCACGGAAGGCAGTACTTTCACATTCCGCCTACCGGCATATCAAGCCTGATGGAAGGCTATTGCTATGAAAGTGAAAGCCCTGCCGATTGTTGCAGGGCTCTTTGTTTATAGTCCATTTATAAAACTGCCATATAAATCTTTAAATTGATAACCCTCCGTAAACCGGTGCTTGCTCAATTTTTTGTGCGCCACAAGCCCCCATAGCAAAATCTCCTTTAGAAAATAGATATCCTTCTTAGGAAAATCTGGCAAGTGTTGTTTGACCAATTGGTTCAATTGGGGAATAGTATCCAAGGCTCGCCTGTATTCATCATCCGTAAAATCATCCAATAATTCGAAACCTTCCCCTTGGAAAAACCAATGTAGCAATTCATCATATGGTGTCGCCTCATCTTTTTTTTCCAGTTTGTTTATTTTGGGAAAGTAGTTTGAAAAAATGTTTTTCACTGCGTCGTCTATCAATAAGGCGGCAACCCCATCGGCTCCTTCCTGCTCTCCTTCATAGACCAATTCTATCTTGCCTGTAATGGACGGAATCACGCCTAAAAAATCACTTAGGCGAACCATGGTGTGTTCAGCCCCGGAAGCCAGTGCCCTTCTTTCGGCCGTACTCAGCAAATTCTCGAATGCCGTGATACTGGTGCGGGCACTTACCCCACTCTTAGAATCGACGTATTCACTGCTCCGGGCCTCAAAACTTATTTGTTCCAATAGATCTTTAGCAAGATCAGGAACATATACTGCATTGATTTGACGCTGGTCTAAATGGGATTCCTGCTCGGTAATTTTTCTAGCGGTTGCAATGTCATCGGGATAGTGGGTCAGAATCTGGGATCCAATACGATCTTTCAAGGGGGTCACAATGCTTCCCCTATTCGTGTAATCTTCCGGATTTGCCGTAAAAACAAATTGAAGATCCAAGGGCAATCGTAGTTTAAATCCACGTATCTGGATATCCCCTTCCTCTAATATGTTGAACAAAGAAACCTGAATCCTGGCCTGTAGGTCGGGGAGCTCGTTGATGACAAAAATACAGCGGTTGGCACGCGGAATCATTCCGAAATGGATGACCCTATCGTCTGCATACGACAATTTGAGATTAGCGGCCTTTATGGGGTCTACATCACCGATCAAATCGGCTACTGTTACATCAGGAGTGGCTAATTTTTCATAAAACCGATCATTGCGATGAATCCAAGAAATAGGGGTTTTATCTCCCTTCTCCTTAATAAGGTCCGAGGCATATCGGGAGATAGGCCTAAGGGGATCATCATTGATTTCGGAGCCCTCGATTATAGGAATCCATTCATCCAAGAGGTGCACCATCAAACGGGCCAAACGGGTTTTGGCTTGACCACGCAGGCCCAGCAAATTAATATTGTGGCGCGACAATATCGCACGTTCCAATTCTGGGATTACGGAATTTTCGTACCCCCAGACGCCCGGAAACGTTACCTCACCTTTTTTAATCTTCTCCCTAAGGTTATCCCTTAGTTCATCTTTAATGCGCTTGCTTTGATAACCTGCTTTCTTAAGTTCTCCAAGCGTAGAAATACTGTTGTGTTTCAACTTTATCGATTTTAAAATAATCACAAGGTCAGGAGTCATTGACTTTTAATAGTCATATTACTGGCCCTGGATTCTAGTTTCCTTTTATCCTTTTAATCTTTTCTTCCTGTTAGCTTCGTAATCCTCAAAAATCATCTCTCCCAATCCCTTTATGCCCGTAAAAAAGGCTTTCCCTTTGTTTGCTTCCGTAAAATGTCTTACAAATTGCATCAAATAAGGATCTTGGGCAATCATAAAAGTGGTAATAGGGATGTGCAATTTTCTTGCCTGACGTGCCATATTGTAGCATTTTTCCACAATATAATCGTCCAACCCAACACTATTTTTATAATAATTGCCATCGGGAAGGCGAATACAGCTAGGCTTCCCATCAGTGATCATAAATATCTGTTTATTGGTATTCCGCTTCCTGCGCAACATGTCCATAGCTAACTGAAGCCCTGCTACGGTATTCGTATGGTAAGGTCCAACCTTAAGATAGGGCAAGTCTTTGATGGGAATGGGCCAAGCATCGTTTCCAAACACCAATATATCCAAGGTGTCCTTTGGATAACGTGTAGTGATCAATTCAGCGAGCGCCATGGCCACTTTTTTGGCTGGGGTAATCCTATCTTCCCCATACAATATCATACTATGGCTGATATCGATCATTAGGATGGTACTCATTTGGGCCTTGAAATGGGTATCCTCAACCACTAAATCGCTTTCCTCCAACGAAAAATTTCCAATGCCATGATTGATTTGTGCATTCTTAAGGCTCTCCGTCATTGAAATATGTTCCAGGCCATCGCCATATCGGTATTCCCTAAATTCGCCAGTGTGCTCATCTCCTTGGCCGGATTTGGAAGTCTTATGGTTTCCAGCGCCACTCTTTTTTAATTTGCCAAAAATCTGCTCAAGGGCCCTTTTGCGAATCAATCGTTCCATTTTAGCGGTGATGGAAAGGGGACCTCCCCCATTTCCTTCTTCCCCGTCTCCTTCGCCACCTCCATCTTTAAATTCTTCACGAAGGAACCCTTTGGCCTTCAAATCTTCTATGAAATCCTCTATTGTATACTTTTCATCTGTAAGTTCGTATTCTTTATCCAATTCACGAAGCCAATCCAATGCCTCCTCCACATCTCCTGAAGTATGGGTGATCAATTCTTGAAAAATATCGAAAAGCTTATCGAAAGGCGTCTGTTCGGGCGCTTTGTATGGCGCAAACCGAAACCCTTTTCTAGTATTCATAGCCATATGTTAAAAATAACACTTTTCCCCCGCAACACCTCTATTTTTAGGAAAACTTAACGGAAAGCAACTTGCCTTATGTTAGTGCCAAAAGTATTAATTCCTTCCCTCGAAGAGGGATACGAAATTGCACTTCGTGGCAAGGGATCTTGTAACAATTATTCCCCAATTACCTTTTTGAGTGCCTTTTACTTAGAACCAAGGCGATATCATCGAGTGTAAATCCTTTGGCTTGGAGCAAGATGAGGTAATGGAACAGCAAATCTGCACTTTCGTTCACGAATAGTTCGTCGTTGTCATCTTTTGCTTCGATCACCACCTCAATGGCCTCTTCGCCTACTTTTTGGGCAATCTTGTTTATGCCACTTTTAAATAGTGAGGCAACATAACTTTTATCATCATCAATGTTAGATTTCCTATCTGTGATGACCTTTTCCAATTGACTTAAAAATCCATATTCTTGTTCATTTTTGGCATTCCAACAGGTATCGGTGCCCGTATGGCATGTTGGACCCATCGGGTTGACCCATATCAACAGCGTGTCGTGATCACAATCCGATTTAATTTCCACCAGATTTAAAAAATTACCACTCTCCTCACCTTTGGTCCATAAACGTTGTTTGCTCCGGCTATAAAAAGTTACCTTTTTGCTGCTCTTGGTCTTTTCAAGGGCGGCTTCGTTCATATAGCCCAACATCAAAACATTTTTTGTAGTGGCATCCTGGATTATTGCAGGTACCAACCCATCGCTCGCTTTCTTGAAATCTATTTTCATTTTTGAATCTATATTATGTTTATCCAGGTATTGTCATGCGACTTAAATCTTACTGGCATTACTGCCCAACTATCGATTAAATTGTTCACTTGCGATAACAATTACTCACGATCTTACCGGGATTCCTCTTCTTTTTAAATCTTCTTTTAAATCTTTTATGGCGATTTCCTTAAAATGGAACACGCTGGCCGCAAGGGCCGCATCCGCTTTTCCAAGGGTAAAAGTATCCGCAAAATGCTGCATGGTACCCGCCCCTCCCGAGGCGATGATCGGAATATTGAGTTCAGTCGATAATCGTGCCAAGGCTTCATTGGCAAAACCGTCTTTGGTGCCATCATGGTCCATAGAGGTAAACATGATTTCCCCTGCGCCGCGCGATTCCACTTCTTTGGCCCATTCAAAAAGATTATGTTCGGTCGGAATTTTGCCCCCAACCAAATGAACTTTCCATTGTCCGTTGATCTGTTTGGCATCGATGGCCACCACGATACATTGAGAACCAAACTTGGAAACCAAATCGTTGATCAATTGTGGGTCGTTGACCGCAGCGGAATTGATCGACACCTTATCTGCTCCATTTTGCAACAAGATATCTACATCCTCTACTGAAGAAATGCCACCGCCGACCGTAAAGGGTATATTCACTTTTTCGGCCACATGGTATACCAGTTCGGCCAAGGTCTTTCTTTTTTGCTCAGTAGCCGAAATATCAAGGAAGACTAACTCGTCGGCCCCTTCCCTGCTGTAAATTTCAGCCAGTTCAACCGGATCCCCAGCATCTATAAGATCCACAAAATTTACGCCCTTAACAGTTCGGCCATTCTTAATATCGAGACAAGGGATAATACGTTTTGCTAGCATTTCTAATCTTTGTTTGTCACATTTAAATCCACTCCTTTATAAAAACCCATATCCACATCGGCGAGCTGCTTGGTCTTAAAAGCAATCTGTCCTGTATGATACGAAAGGTGTTCGACCACGTGAATGATGATCCCAATTCCGGAAAGATTAAATACCTGCACCTTCCTTTTTCGTAGCAATTCCGCATCCGGAGACTTTTCTATGACCCTCTTAGCCTCCTGGATGGTCTCTTTTAGCTTGTTGAGCAGCTGTTCTTTTTGATACCCAGCGCTTATTAAAAACTCTTCTTCGCGTACCCTTACATCTTTATTTCCTCCTAAGGAGGAGATAATATATTGCCTAATGTTTCCACAGAGGTGAAGGATAATGTTTGCGATGCTATTAGAAGAATTATTCGTCCTGTGCCACACTTCTTCCTCAGAAAGGGCAGTGAGGCTTATTTCAATCATTCTTATACCCTCATCGATACGATATATGGAATTCGATTTAAGTTCCCCTATGATTTCAAGTTCGTTATTTTTCATTTCATTAAAATAAAATCTTCCAGTTGCTTTAAACTTATTCGATTCTCATAGATAGCTTTTCCGATGATGGTAGCCTCACACCCAATTTGGGCAAGTTGCGGCAGTTCGTCATAAGTGGAAATACCACCGCTGGCAATCAAATTGATCCCCGGCACCTTAAAATCCTGTACCCCATTCGATCCGAATACTGTTTGGGTGATCAAGGTATTGGCTATTATTTTTTTATATAGGTCGAAGGAGGGTCCCGCCAGCATCCCATCCTTTGCAATATCGGTACAGATCACATATTGTATGCCCCTTTTTTGATAACCTTTGATAAAGGGCAACAACTCCTCGGTCGATTCTTCCTGCCAGCCCGAAACCGCAATTTTTTCATCAACGGCATCGGCACCTAAAATTATTTTATCGGCCCCATATTGTTCCAACCATCCCAAGAACGTTGACCTGTCCTTCACCGCTATACTTCCACCGGTAATCTGGTGCGCCCCACTTTCAAAAGCAATCTTCAAATCTGCGTCGGTCTTCAATCCGCCACCAAAATCTATTTTTAACGTGGTTTGGGCCGCGATTTTCGCTAATACATTCTGGTTTACAATGTGCTTGGATTTCGCTCCATCCAAATCTACCAAGTGCAGGTATTCAATACCATGTGCTTCGAATTGCTTTGCAACTTCTACCGGGTTTTCGTTATATATCTTTTTTGTGCCATAGTCTCCCTTGGTAAGACGTACACATTTCCCGTCGATGATATCTATTGCTGGAATTATTCTCATTTTAATCTTATTAAAGTAGGTACAAGAAAAATATTGGGACCGGTAATTTCTATGTTCGTATTTCTAACTTCGTATTTCATTTTTTTTTCTTAGCATCCACGTTTCTGGCCGATCTATTTTCTCGAACCCATATTTTTCATACAAGCCGTGGGCATCGTTGGTCCTTAAGCCTATTCCATTAACCATTTGCATTTCAGGTAGGCCTACGATGTGGCCGACCAGCATTTTTCCGATGCCTTGCCCCCTGTATTTTGTATCTACAAATAGGTCCATCAACCAAGCAAAAACAACATAATCGGTGACCAAGCGTGCAAAAGCGAGCTGTTTGTTCTGTTGATCGAAGACCCCAAAACAGATCGAGTTTTCTATGGATTTAATCACGCGTTCTCTACTGCGTCCGTTCGCCCAATAAGCATGGTTTGATAGATAGACATGAATAAAATCTACATCTAATTTTGATTTATCGGTTGATATATAAAATCCATTTTTCATGCCAATTCTAAAAAATTCTGCAAAATTTTCGCGCCCACCACGCTGCTCTTTTCTGGATGGAACTGGGTTCCATAAAAATTATTTTTGCCCAAAGCTGCGCTATAGCTGATGGCGTAGTCCGATACGGCGATGGTTGTATCGCAAAGTGGGGCATAATAGCTATGCACCAGATATATGTGCTCGTTTTCACCAATGCCTTGGAACAATGGGGATTTGAGATTAGCTATTTGGTTCCAGCCTATTTGTGGTACTTTGACCACGTTGGAAAACCTGACCACCTCAACATCAAATATTCCCATTCCCTTTGTATCGCCTTCCTCTGATGAGTTGCACATCAGCTGCATCCCCAAACAAATACCCAATACAGGTTGTTTCAAATCGGGCAGTAGGCTGTCCAGACCGCAGGCCTTTAGTTTGGTCATGGCACTGCTCGCTTCGCCCACCCCTGGAAAAATAACTTTGTCGGCCCGACGTATTTCTTCAGGATTATTGCTAAGAACAGCCTCGTATCCCAATCGCTGGATGGCAAACTTGATGCTTTGAATGTTACCCGCACCATAATTGATGATTACGATCTTCATTTTTCAATTATTAATTTTTTGTCCCTTAAAAAAGTCATTCAAAAAACGCTCCATTTACAGGTCTTAAAGCATCCCCTTGGTACTGGGCAAGACCATCTTTTCCACATCTCTTTTCACCGCCATTTTAATGGACTTGGCAAAGGCCTTGAAGATGGCTTCAATTTTATGGTGCTCGTTGGTGCCCTCAACCTTTACATTCAAATTCGCTTTGGCCCCATCGGTAAACGATTTGAAAAAATGATGGAACATTTCGGTGGGCATTTCCCCGATTTTTTCACGTTTGAATGCTGCATCCCAGACCAGCCAATTACGGCCCCCGAAGTCGATAGCTACTTGGGCCAGGCAATCATCCATTGGCAAGCAAAAACCATAGCGCTCGATGCCCAGTTTATTTCCCAATGCCTGGTGAAAAACCGCTCCCAACGCAATGGCAGTATCCTCTATGGTATGGTGTTCATCGACCTCTAGATCGCCATTTACGGTGATATCAAGATCCATTTGTCCGTGTCGCGCCAATTGTTCAAGCATGTGATCAAAAAAAGCCAACCCTGTATTGATATTACCCTGTCCGGTCCCATCCAAGTTTACTCTAATTTTTATGTCGGTCTCATTGGTTTTTCTATGGATTTCTGCCACCCTATCCTTAAGCTTAAGAAACTCGTAAATCTTTTCCCAATCATTGCATTCAAGAGCGATAATATCATCCAGTGTTTCCCGCTTAACGGTTATTTCACCCGTTCCCAATTGGGTCTGGTCATTGATAAAAATTCCTTTGGCACCAAGATTTTTGGCCAATTCCATATCTGTTAAACGGTCCCCGATAACAAAAGAGTTCGTCAAATCGTACTCCTTGGAGAAATATGCTGTTAACAGACCGGTACCAGGCTTCCTGGTATTGGCATTTTCGTGTGGAAAGGTTCGATCTAGAAAGACCTTTTCAAAGACAACACCTTCATTCTCAAACGCTTTCAGAATAAAGTTGTGGACAGGCCAAAAAGTATCTTCCGGAAAACTATTAGTGCCCAAACCATCCTGATTGGTGATCATCACAAGTTCAAAATCGAGTTCTTTCGCTATTTTACCCAAAAACGTAAATGCTTTTGGATAAAAGATCATTTTTTCAAAAGCGTCGATTTGCTCGTCCACCGTTTCCTTAATAATCGTGCCATCACGATCGATAAAAAGTACCTTACGCATAGTTTAATAGGGATTTAGATATTAGTGGTATTATCAGCTGTATAACAGACTTCAAGACCAATAGTTTACCGAATTTCCATTAATGTACTTATCAATTGGTTATTTTCTTCTTGGGTTCCAATGGTTAAGCGCAATGTATTTTCACATAAAGGTTGATTGGTCCGGTTTCTGGCAACTATTCCCTTTTCCAACAACTGCGCATAGCGTTTATTGGCGTCATCAACTTTTACCAATACAAAATTAGCATCCGAAGGAAAAATGGTGACAATAAAATCAACCTTTTTCATCGCTTTGATCAACCCGTCCCTTTCCCTTAAAATCTTAGCTACCTCATCACGAACTACATTAGTATCCAAGACACGTTTCAAAGCCTTTTGTTGTGTCAATTCATTTACGTTATACGGTGGCTTTATTTTATTCAATACAGCAATGATCTCAGGCGAGGCAATACCAATGCCCAGCCTTATGCCTGCCATTCCATACGCCTTTGACAAGGTTTGGGTGACGACCAAATTTGGATATTTCGACAGTTGGACGAGCCAACTTTCATTTGTTGAAAAATCAATGTAGGCTTCATCAATGACTATGAGGCCATTAAAACTCCTGAGCAGCCCATCTATGTCATTTTTTGAAAAACTGTTCCCCGTAGGATTGTTAGGGGAACAAATAAAAAGTATTTTAGTACAGGCATCTACTGCCTTTAGAATTGCAGGAACATTAAGTTGAAATTCCTTCGTTAAAACTATCTCCCTATTTTCAATGTCGTTGATGCCGGACAATACCTTGTACATCCCATAAGTGGGGGGCATTGTTATTATGTTGTCCTCTTTGGGCTCACAAAATGCCCTGAACAAGAGGTCCAACACCTCATCACTACCATTCCCAAGGAGTAAATTCTCTACCTGCAATCCCTTTTGTTTGGCCAATATCGCTTTCAAATTCCGTTGCTGGGGATCAGGATAACGATTGACGCCATTTTCAAATGGATTCTCATTAGCATCCAAAAATACCATCTTGGAACCATCAGAAACATATTCATCCCTAGCGGAAGAATAGGGTTTCAGCCCTTTAACGCTTTCCCTAACCAAGTTGATGATGTTGAAATCAGTCATTGTTAACTTACTATATTTTTTTATATAATCAAATCCAGTATCTCCGGTGCTGACCCAATGTATCGGCCAACCCTTCCATTTATACTTATTTTTTGTCTTTTAGACTTGCCAATCTTAGGGTCACGGCATTCTTATGCGCCATAAGCCCTTCGGCCTCGGCCATTGTCGCTATGGTTGGCCCAATGTTTTGTATCCCGGCCTTGGATATCCTTTGAAAGGTCATGCTCTTCATAAAACTGTCCAAGTTAACGCCACTGTACTGTTTTGCATATCCATTCGTCGGCAAGGTGTGATTGGTCCCAGAGGCATAATCGCCAGCACTTTCTGGAGTGTAATTCCCAATAAAAACAGAACCGGCATTCTTAATATTTTTCAGATAAAAATCCTCATTTTCTACACAAACGATGAAATGCTCAGGACCATATTCGTTGATCAGATCTATGGCCGAGGTATCGTCTTCCATAAAGATCAACCGACTATTTTCGATAGCCTTCTCTGCGATTTGCTTTCTTGGCAAGACCTTGATCTGCATCGAAACTTCTTTAGCTACCGCATCTATCATTTTTTTTGAAGTAGAGACCAAAATGACTTGACTATCGACGCCGTGTTCGGCCTGGCTCAACAGGTCGGAGGCGACAAAAGCGGCATTCGCCGTATCGTCTGCCATGACCAACAACTCACTGGGACCAGCGGGCATATCAATGGCAATTCCATATTTTGTTGCCAACTGCTTGGCGACGGTTACGTATTGGTT
>JBBKWR010000158.1:0-35073 GCA_037969055.1 Flavobacteriaceae bacterium
GTCGAGGCAGCCACCGAAAACTTGAAATTAAAATTAGAAATATTCCGAACCTTGGATGCTGTCTGCCCAGCAAACACCCTGTTGGCCACCAATACCTCGTCGATATCAATTACACAAATAGCATCCGTGACCAAACGTCCGGATAGGGTTATTGGAATGCATTTTATGAACCCTGTCCCGATCATGGGATTAGTCGAAATCATCCGGGGATACAATACCTCAGATGAAACGACCAACAGCATAATGAAGCTTTCGCAGGAGCTTGGTAAAACGCCGACCGAAGTCAATGATTACCCAGGTTTTGTGGCCAATCGTATTTTGATGCCCATGATCAATGAGGCCATTGAGACCCTTTACATGCGGGTTGCAGGCGTACAAGAAATCGATACGGTCATGAAATTGGGAATGGCGCATCCAATGGGACCATTGCAGTTGGCTGATTTTATTGGTCTTGATGTGTGCCTCTCCATTATGAACGTGCTTTATGACGGCTTTAAAAATGCCAAGTATGCCCCCTGTCCCCTACTCGTCAATATGGTCATGGCAGGAAAATTGGGCGTTAAATCGGGCGAGGGCTTCTATGATTATTCGGAATCCAAAAAAGCAGAGAAAATTTCCACCCAATTCAATTGGTGAATGGGCCTGACCCACTTTTGAACCATAATTTAGTAAACTATTATCCAAGAACCCTGCCAATGGCAACCATCAAACCCTTTAAAGCCATCCGACCAACCACGGACAAGGCCGCATTTGTGGTCTCAAGGTCTTATCAGTCATACACGCGAAAAGAATTGAACGCAATACTAGATCTTAACCCCTTTTCGTTTTTGCAAATCATCAATCCCGGTTATAAATTCACCAGAAGGATTTCCGGACAGGAGCGATTCGAATTGGTACACAAGCGATACTTGGAATTTTTAACGGACAATACTTTTCTAAAGGATGCTACAGACAGTTTTTATTTATATCAGGTTAAAAGCGAAAATATAGATTGCACCGGTATGTTCTGCAGTACCAGCGTCGCTGATTATAGGAACAATATCATCAAAAAACATGAAGACACCCTTCACAGAAGGGAGGCCCTTTTTGCAAACTACCTTCAAACAGTGAAATTCAATGCGGAACCTGTACTGATGACCTATAAAGACAACCAAGAGGTGGCATCGATCCTTAAAATCGAAAAGGAAAATGAACCGACTTATTATTTTACCACCACCGACAAGGTGACCCACCGTTTATGGGTATTGTCCAATAAAGACACTATTCAAAAATTACAGGTGGCATTTGAAAGTATTTCCGCGCTTTATATCGCAGACGGACATCACCGCTGCGCCTCTTCCAATTTGTTGGCCGAAATTTGTGAGAAAAATAATCCGGACCATATTGGGCGAGAACCCTACAACTTTTTTATGAGCTATCTTATTCCAGAGTCAGAGATCAGAATATTTGAATTCAACCGTACCGTTAAGGATCTTAATGGACATTCCAAGGAGGCCTTCTTAACTAAATTGGAACCCATTTTCATAATTAAAAATATGGGACAAACCTTATACAAGCCGACCAAAAAACATGAATTTAGCATGTATTTGGAGGGCGATTTCTATTCTTTGGAACTTAAGAAAAAAGCCAATCAATTTACAGATGCACTGAGTAGACTGGATACGCAAATCCTTTACACGACCATATTAGCGCCCCTTTTAGGAATCTTTGATTTAAGAAAAGATCAAAGAATTAAATATGGATTTGGCAAGCACAACATGCTAAAAATGAAGGAAGATATCGATAAGGGGAAGTTTAAAGTGGGGTTTGGCCTTGTTCCATTAAATATTGAAGAAATAAAATCCATTGCTGATGCCGGTCTGGTGATGCCCCCAAAGAGTTCCTATATAGAACCAAAACTGCGGAGTGGGCTGGCCATTTATGAACTCTGAAGTCCGTATCATGCTATAAATGTTGAAACCATAATTTCATTGGGATTAAGATATGTCGATAATCGAAAATTTAAATCGAATAAAAAAAGGATTACCCGATAGCGTAACACTGGTGGCTGTTTCGAAGACCAAACCAGTATCGGATATTTTAGAGGCTTACCACGCTGGACAGCAGGCGTTTGGTGAAAACAAAATACAGGAAATGACCCAAAAATGGGAAGCGCTGCCAAAGGATATCGAATGGCATATGATTGGCCATGTGCAAAGCAACAAGGTAAAATATATGGCAGAATTTGTGGCTTTGGTCCATGGCGTTGATAGCCTTAAACTACTTAAAGAAATTAACAAGCAAGCCCAAAAACATCAAAGGGTCATCAATTGTCTCCTTCAAGTACATATAGCGGAAGAAGATACCAAGTTTGGTTTCGACGGGTCAGAATTAAAATTGTTGATCAAATCGCAAGAATTCCTGAATCTTAAAAACATCCAAGTTGTCGGACTTATGGGGATGGCAACTTTTACCGAAAATATAGTGCAAATACGACAGGAATTTAAAAAGCTAAAAGTCTTGTTCGATGCCACTAAAATAGAACTTCCTAATTTTTCAGTGCTTTCGATGGGCATGAGTGGCGATTACCACATCGCCATAGAAGAAGGCAGCACCATGGTACGGATAGGAAGTAGTATCTTTGGAAGTAGAAGTTAATAATACCAATAGGAAGAGGATAACATATGTACACCATACTTGATATTGAGACTACGGGTGGCAAATACAATGAGGAAGGCATTACGGAAATAGCCATTCATAGATTCAATGGACACGAAGTGGTAGACCAATTCATAAGTTTGGTAAACCCGGAAAAGGAAATCCAGCCCTTTGTGGTAAATCTAACTGGCATAAATAACCATATGCTCCGTTCCGCTCCAAAATTTCATGAGATTGCAAAGCGAATTATTGAGATCACACAGGATACGATATTAGTGGCGCACAATGCACAATTCGATTATCGCATTCTTCGGACCGAATTCAGAAGGTTGGGCTATAATTTTGAGCGCAGGACCTTGTGTACCGTTGACCTAGCAAAAAAATTGATACCAGATGCCGAATCCCACAGTTTGGGAAAATTGGTCCGTTCGCTGGGTATTCCAGTAACTGATAGGCACAGGGCCAATGGCGATGCACTTGCTACCTTGAAATTATTCAAATTTTTACTTGCAAAGGATATCGATAAGTCCATTACCAAGGAGATCATACGCCATGAGACTACTGGAGAACTTTCACAACGGCAATTGGATATTGTGGATCTAATGCCGTCTGAAACCGGCGTTTATTATATGCACAACAAGGAGGGCGAGATTATATTTTTAGGAAAAAGCCGCAATATCAAAAAACGGGTGAACCAACATTTTACGAAGGATGGGAGCCAAGCCAGAAAATTGCAGAAAGAAACCAAGAAAGTAACTTTTGAAAAGACGGGGAGTGAATTGGTGGCCACACTAAAGGAGTACATTGAATTAAAAACGAACAGGCCCCACTATAGCCGCGCGAACCACCAGCGATTGTTTTCACATGCCTTGTACCAAAAAATAACAGGCAGCGGATATATTTCCTTGGAAATAGGACAAGCCGATGGTCGCAAAAGCGCCATTTTAACCTTTAACAGCTTCCAAGCAGGTGAAAATTTTCTACATCGGGTTATGGCAGAATTTCTGCTATGCTTAAAATTGACAGGGCTTTCAAAAGCAAAAACCCACTGTTCCAAATTTACTGAGGAAATTTGCCACGGGGCCTGTATTGAAAAAGAAGATGTACATACCTATAACGAAAGGGTTAGAAAAGCTATCGCCAAGTATAGCCTACAGGATAAGAATCTCGTATTGGTTGATAAGGGAAGGGAAACCGGTGAGTACAGTGCAATATTAATCAAACATGGGCATTTTCAAGGTTTTGGTTTTTATGAACTCAACCATCAAATTAATAATTTGCATATCTTAGAAACGATTATAACGCCGATGAAGACAGATGCAAATACCCAATACATCCTGGAATCGTTCCTTCGCAAAAAGAGGGTCTTAAAAACATTGACACTTGAACAAACCATTGAATAAGGGTAAAATACAAAAACCGTGGCAGCATAAACTCCACGAGATCATTTACGGCACCCATACCAAAGCGGGTAAGTTGTTTGATATCATCCTCTTGGTGATGATCCTTTATAGCATCATCATTGTTATGTTGGAGAGTGTTCCCAGGATCGATCAGAAATACCATTCATTTTTGAATGTCTCAGAATGGATAGTGACCATCCTCTTTTCAGTCGAGTATATTCTTAGAATTATTTGCATCAAGCGGCCCACAAGATATATATTTAGTTTTTTTGGTATTATCGACTTGCTATCCACAATTCCCAAGTACCTTTCATTTTTTATAAGCGGGTCGCAGTATATTACGGCCTTTCGCGCCTTGCGCCTGTTACGGGTATTTAGGATCCTAAAATTGGTTCGTTTTGTCGGAGAGTCGAATAACTTGATTAGGGCGTTGAAGCAGAGCAGAACCAAAATTTTTATTTTTGTATTCTTTGTTCTTGTGATATCTGTCTTATTGGGTACCATCATGTACTTGGTAGAGGGTCCGGAGCATGGATTTAACAGTATTCCACACAGTGTGTACTGGACCATTGTAACACTGACCACGGTGGGTTATGGTGATATTTCACCTCAAACGGCATTGGGACAATTGATCGCCACTATTATTATGATTATCGGTTATGGTATAATTGCTGTTCCCACTGGAATTGTTTCAGCCGAATACGCGTCTCGTAAAAATATCGGGGAAAAGGAGTTGGATAAAGGGCGGTCCTGCCATAATTGTGGTAACGAAATCGCGCGAAGCGATGCGGAATACTGTAGAAAATGTGGACAAAAACTAACGGATGATTGATGCTCGAAAAAACACTTGTTTCCGTCGTAGGCCCTACAGCCATAGGCAAAACAAGGCTTGCCATTGGTTTGGCGAAACATTTTCATACAGAAATTATTTCCGCTGATTCCCGTCAATTTTATAAGGAGATGACCATCGGCACCGCAGTGCCTTCACCGGATGAGCTACGAGCGGCCAAACATAACTTCATACAACATAAGAGCGTCCACGATGAGTATTCTGTGGGAGATTTTGAAAGGGATGCCTTGTTGCTATTAAGCCAATTATTTGAAGATAAAGGCAAGGTGGTAATGGTGGGGGGAAGTGGCCTTTATGTGGATGCGGTCGTATCAGGCCTGGATAAATTTCCAACGATTGCGCCACAAATTCGTCAGGATTTGAACAACACTTTGGCCGAAAAAGGGCTGATTCCGCTACAGCAGGACTTAAAACGATTAGATCCCGATTATTTTTCTAGGGTCGATATTGCTAATCCACATCGGGTGATACGGGCCTTGGAAGTGTGTAAGGGCACGGGTTCGCCATATTCTTTCTTTTTGGGCAAAAAGAAGGCACCCCGACCTTTTAAAAATTTCACGGTGGGCCTAATGGCTGATCGAAAAATTATTTACGAACGGATCGATCAAAGGGTAGATAGGATGATCAAACAGGGGTTGTTGGAAGAGGCTAGAAGCTTGTTTCCTTTCAAAGATCTCAATGCATTGCAGACCGTAGGATACAAAGAATTGTTTGGGTATCTCAACAGGGAATACGATTTGGATTTCGCAATCGCCGAAATCAAAAAAAATACGAGAAGGTTTGCAAAACGTCAAATGACCTGGTATCGCAAAAACAAGGAGATTCTTTGGCTGGCCCATGATTTGCCGATCGAAGAAGGCATCACCATCATTGAATCGAAATTGAAAATTATACGAAATGCCTAAACCCACCATTTTTTTTATCATGGGCGTCTCCGGATGTGGTAAAAGCACCATTGGAAAATTGTTGGCGGAG
Organism: Flavobacteriaceae bacterium; assembly: GCA_037969055.1. GTDB lineage: Bacteria > Bacteroidota > Bacteroidia > Flavobacteriales > Flavobacteriaceae > Pelagihabitans. The sequence goes on from JBBKWR010000158.1 coordinate 5,866, forward strand.
CGGTTGAATTATCCGTTTTTTGATGGTGACGATTTCCATAGTGCGGACAATATTAAGAAAATGGCCGCAGCGATTCCCCTAACTGATAACGACCGTAAAGGATGGCTAGAGGTCTTGAACAACCTAGCCCTCTCAAACTGTGCGGGAGGGGCGGTGATTACCTGCTCGGCACTCAAGTTGCAATATAGACAAGTATTATGCAATGGTATTGAAGAAAGTTCGGACTTTGTTTACCTAGAAGGCACTTTTGAAGAGATATTTAATAGGTTACAGGAGCGAAAGGATCATTTTATGCCCCCTGAGCTTCTAAAATCCCAATTTGATGCCCTAGAGCCTCCAATAGGCGCCCTAAGGGTGTCCATCACCTTGTCCCCTGCCGAAATAATTGAAAAGGTTTTATCACAAGTTGCTTTCGGTCAATAGGAAGCAAACTAAAAAAGCACCTAAGAAATTAGGTGCTTTGTATCAATTTAGCCAAATAGTTACCTATTCCGTCTTCACTACCAGCCTAAAACCTTCACCATGAATGTTAAGGATCTCGGTGGTATCATCACGTTTAAGGTACTTTCTCAATTTGGCAATATACACATCCATACTGCGGGATGTGAAATAATTATCGTCTCGCCAAATTTTGGTAAGGGCCAGCTCCCTTGGCATCAAATCATTTTCATGAAGCGCCAAAAGTCTAAGCAGTTCATTTTCCTTTGGAGAAAGTTTTATGGCCTGCTCGTCTTTATATTTTAGGAACCTCAATTTGGAATTTAAGTGAAAACCTCCGATTTGAAATTCAAATTTTTTACTGTCCGCCAATGAATTAGATGATTTTCTTTGAAGTATCGCTTTAAGTTTCATCAGTAACACTTCTGAATCAAAAGGCTTGTTTAAATAGTCATCGGCACCTGCCTTATATCCTTTTAACACATCTTCCTTCATGGTTTTTGCGGTCAAGAACACAATCGGAACATTTTCATTCTTTTCGCGAATTTCTTTCGCAAGGGTAAACCCATCTTTATACGGCATCATAACGTCCAAAATGCAGATATCAAAATTATCCTTTTTAAACTTTTCAAATCCCTCCATCCCATTCTTCGCCAAGATAACATCAAAGTCGTTCATCGACAGATAGTCCTTTAAGACGATTCCAAAATTCGGATCATCCTCCACTAAAAGTATTTTCTTGTTTACAGTTTCCATAATTTATTAAATTAAAGGAAGTTTTATGTAGAAAGTGCTGCCTTTTGCCTTTTCACTTTCCGCGAAGACCTCTCCCTGGTGGTCATCTACAATTTTTTTAACATAGGCGAGACCGAGACCGTGCCCTTTCACATTATGAACGTCCCCGGTATGCTCCCTATAAAATTTTTCAAATATTTTTTTAAGCACAGCTTTACTCATTCCCGCTCCCTGATCCTGAATTTTGACCACTATAAAATTTTTGATCACTTCGGTGGATAAATCAATTTTTGGGGCCTCTGGTGAATATTTTATGGCATTGTCCAAAATATTGACGAACACATTGGTGAAGTGCATATCACTCGCAAGCACTTCAGACCGCTCAGCATCCATATGTGTTCGTATATAGCCGCCCCTGTCCTGGACGATCAAATCAACATGGGCAATTGCGTCGCGAATAATGTCGTGCAAATCGACCCTATCTTTCCTAATATCGAGCTGATTTTTCTCAAGCTTTGAGATACGCAACACATTTTCAACCTGCGCGTGCATTCTTTTATTTTCATCCCTGATCATTTGAAGATAGCGCAAAACCTTTTCCTTGTCGTCTATGGTTTTTGGATTGCGAATTGCTTCTACCGCCAAATTGATGGTGGCAATGGGTGTTTTGAACTCGTGCGTCATGTTGTTAATGAAATCAGACTTTATTTCAGCTATTTGTTTCTGTTTTATAAGTTGATAAATCGCCCCGGCATAGGAAGTTACGATAATCAACGTGAAAAGCAGCGATAAAATCGCCATTCCTAAAATAGACTGTATCAAAAAACGCCTTTTATTCGGAAACGTCAACAACAGTGAAAAATCGGTATCCCCATCGCTGTCGTCAAAAATAGGTGCTTTGTACAAGGTACTATTGGCAAATTTGAATTTTCGCGATTTGACCGTTGTTGGTAAACCCTTGCTATAAATGCCATATTCATAATCGAGCGGCAAATTTCTATCGGTAAGCTCGCGATCCAACAACAACTCAAGTTCTTGTTTTGAAACCCGCTTGTGGATAGGTACCCTTTTGGCATATTCACTAAAAACGTCTTCAAAGGCAGCTTTTTCAACACTTGCCAGAGTACCAATTTTTTCAAGCTTCTGAACAGGGCTCAGTCTGTAATTTTTACCGTCCAGACCAAAATCCTCTTTGTAAATGGTTTTTGTTCGCTTGCTGATATAATTTTTGATCCTAGTGGTGTCGTCACCATTGCCATTGTCAAAGAACGTCGAGGGTATGTTATAATCCTCTTCCAAAATTCCATGGGAATAGAACATAATCTCATTGGAATTAAGATCACGGTCTATAAAAAAGATGTTCATTGGATTGGAGGTTGGCTCTGCCCCTATGCTGTCCTTTACTTCAGAATACCTTTCGAAGTAATCCTTTATTTCGCGTTTAGTAATTTTTTCGGTTACCGCGCTAAGTACTGCCGAAACGGCGCTTGAAAACTGTTCTTCCTTATCACTGACCGATTTCTTAATCCAAAAAACTTGAACAAAAATGATCCCAATAAGTGATAGGCTCATCAGGACGACCAATAGAACAAATAACTTTTTGTTCATCTTTTGGGTAAAATTAAATATTTAACATTTAGCATATTCTACGTTTAACCTATCATTAACATAAATGTTAAAATTAGTCATCCCTGGCAAAGCGCAAGGAGTCTCTCATTTATTGCCAAAACCTTCGCTTTGGTTTGTTCAATATCCAAGTTTTCGATGACGTAAGTTGCCAGAGGTACTTTTTTTTCATCCGGCCATTGATTGTCAATCCGAGCGTTAATCTTTTCTAAAGACACGTTATCGCGTTTCATAACTCGCTCTAAACGTATGTGTTGTGGTGCCGATACGAGTATTGTGGCATCATAAAAACTTTGTGCACCATTCTCAAAAATGATGGCAGCCTCTTGTATTGCATAAGGCGCCTTTTGCTTTTTAAGCCATTTTAGAAAATGTCGCCGTACCTCGGGATGAACCAGCTTGTTCATACTTTTCATCGCCTCCCCATTATTGAATATTTTGCCGGCCAAGTACGTTTTGTTTAACTTTTGACCCTTGAATGCTTCTTCACCAAACAACATAACTATACCCGCTTTGAGCTTTTTAGAGTTCTCCATCAACTTTTTTGCCTGTTTGTCGGAATTATAAACGGGCACCCCTAATTCTTTGAACATCTTCGCAACGGTTGTTTTACCGCTGCCTATACCGCCGGTTAATCCAACAATCTTCATTCCCTTTTCAAGATAAATTCGACTTGGTCAGTCAACAAATCTGCCGCATATATATAATCGGGTTTTTTACCCAACTTTAATGGCAAAATATTAATATTGCTCCCTTCAACGGAAGAATAATCGGCAATTACTGAAAAATCAGACGCTTTCAATTGCTTTAATTCATCTAGTTTGGCCTTTACCAGGACTTGTACCTTATCAGGAAACGTTTGCGCCTTTCTTGCCTCAGGTAGGTTAATGACAAGCACCGGAACGGTTATGATTTTTTCTGAAAATCGCACCACTTTCCCCACCACTTTTACCGAATGGAGCGAAAATTGGGTGTTCGCCAATTTAGGGGACTTAAGCACTTCGGCGTTTATTGAAAAATCTTTGGATAGATCGGTTAAATCTAACTTAGCAGTGGTAAGATACCCAATCGAGTCCAACTCGCTCTGCGGTCCTTTAATGGTCAAAGAATCAGGTATTAATTTCAAATCCCCATCGAGCAGGTAGTTTTGAGCGAAATTGAGCACAGCGCCAGAGCGCACCGGCACTTTTTTGGAAATTACCCTGTATAAATTAAAGTAGAGTGTGTCTCCAACCGTTTCCGCCAAATTCACACCGGTCGGTAGCTGCTGCTCTATTTGCCGCTTGCATTCAGATGGGGTCAAGAAGTACCTGTTAGAATTTCGTTTTACTTCCGATAGATCTATATTTAAGTGTTTTTTACCAAGATTAAACAGCAATATTTGAAAACCAACCGCCTCCAACTTCAAGGTCACCTTTTCTTTTGATGAATTTAAAAGCATAAGGCTATCCGGAAATTTCGTGTAATCGAGTACAAAAGACGTATTACTGGTATATCGATGGGAAAGGTTGCTGATGAACCAAGCCAAGCCTGAAAAAAGTAGAAATAGAAAGAACAGTTTTGCCTTTCGTTTCTTTAGAAAATTTTTAATTTTTTGTATCAATTTCGGCGATTGGGGTTAAAAAATAATTGAGGGAATATTTCTTGCGGATTTCTTTTGCTAAAGTTAATCAAGATAGTCGACTTTAAAAAACCAACGCCATAACCCACAAACTGTATAAACACGGCGAATATCGATAGTAAGGCTATCGATAACTTTTTGTTCTTGATGAACGCCTCTATAAAAATCAATAAAAAATAAACCCCATAGACGTACAATGGCCATGTGACCCCTAAGAAAACCAATACAAACGACAAGAATAGTCCCAAACAGAAAATGGTAGGAAACCAATAGGTTAGTCTGGCCGTACGAGCGTACCATTTATTGAGGATTGGGCGTACCATACCAAATTTATTGACCTGGATATAAAATTTATTCCAATTGATACGTCGTTTATGGTACACATAAGCCGAGGGAATCAATTTAGTTGTATACCCTTTTTCCCATATTCTTATGGTAAGGTCTGGATCTTCCCCTGGATGTATATTGCCATAACCGCCAACATTTTCAAATGCCTCTTTTGAAATGCCCATATTGAAGCTCCGCGGTTGAAATTTTCCAACAGCGGTCTTATTGCCCCTAATGCCCCCGGTAGTAAGCATGGAAGTCATGGCGTAATTGATGGCCTTCTGGATCGGGCTAAAATTTTCATGGGCCGCATCGGGACCCCCGTAACAATGTACAAATTGCCCGTTCAAGGACTTTTCCACCTCACTTAGATATTGGGGCGGCAAAATACAATCTGAATCTAGAATGATAAAATAATTGCCCTTCGCCCTTTTCATCCCATAATTGCGCGAATCGCCGGGGCCAGAATTTGGTTTCTCCAGATAAGTGATGGAAAGTTGGTCGGTAAAAGCGCTTATTACTTCCTTTGAACCCAACGTTGAACCATCTTCCACAATGATAATATCAAAAGGCTTACCATAATTTTGGGAAGCCAAGCTTACCAGCAGTTCCTGGATCTCGTCGGGCCTATTATAAACAGGAATGATAAAAGAGAAAGATAAGTTCATTAGATCGTAAACATAAAAGCCATTCACGATGGTGAATGGCTTTTAAATGGTTTTCTTAATTTATTTTGTAAAATGTTCCATCACGGCTTGGCTAACCCCGGTATTGGAAAAACCGCCGTCATGGTATAGGTTCTGCATCGTAACTTTTTTGGTCAGATCAGAGAACAAGGATACGGTGTAGTCGGCACAATCTTGGGCTGTGGCATTTCCTAGGGGTGACATCTTTTCTGCATAGCTGATGAAGCCATCAAATCCTTTTACCCCCTGCCCTGCCGTAGTCGGGGTTGGTGATTGTGAAATAGTATTCACGCGTACTTTCTTTTCCATGCCAAAGAAATAACCAAAACTTCGCGCTACCGATTCCAAATAGGCCTTATTGTCAGCCATATCATTGTAATCCGGAAAAACACGCTGAGAGGCCATATACGTCAAGGCCACGATACTGCCCCACTCGTTCATGGCATCGGCCTTATAAAGACTTTGCATTACTTTATGAAAAGAAAGGGCAGACACATCCCACCCTTTTACCGTGAAATCATATTTCTCATCGGTATAATGACGGCCCTTGCGTACATTTACCGACATTCCTATCGAATGGAGTACGAAATCTAGCTTGCCGCCAAGGATTTCAACCGATTTGCTGACCAGTGCATCCAAATCTGCTTCAAGTGTCGCATCGGCCGGAACAATTTCTGAACCCGTTTTTTTTGCCAGCTCATTGATTTGGCCCATTCGCATCGCTATGGGTGCGTTCGTCAGGACAAAATTGCCGCCTTCAGCGTGAACGCGTTCCGCGGTTTTCCACGCAATTGAATTCTCATCCAATGCGCCAAAAATGATTCCTTTTTTTCCTTTTAGTAGGTTGTATGCCATCTGTTAGTATTCTTGTGGTTCATAAAAAAATCAAAGATATTCAAAAAAGTTGGCAGTTGGCGGTAAGCGACTGGCAGATTTTTCTTGTCGGGCAAGCTCACATGGGATGAGGAGAAAAACGATACCAATTAGAAGCGGTAATGGATTACTGCACAATGCTTTAATTCAGAAGTTCACGCGCATGGGCCAATGCGGAGTCAGAAAGCGATTTACCGCCGAGCATTTCCGCAAGTTCAACGACCCGTTCGTCTTGGCTCAATTTTTTCATCCGAGTGTGGGTAGTGGTCCCATCTTCGACTTTAAAAACCTTGAAATGATGATCGCCCTTCGATGCGACCTGTGGTAAATGGGTAATTGAAAACACCTGCATACGCTGACTCATCCCGTGCATGATATCCCCCATTTTATTGGAAATTTCCCCAGATACCCCAGCATCGATCTCATCAAACATCATGGTCGGCAAATTTTCATAATTGGCCAGGATGGATTTTATGGTTAGCATGATGCGGGAAAGTTCCCCGCCCGATGCCACCTTCTTGAGTTCGCCAAAATTGGCTCCTTTATTGGCTGAAAATAGGAAACTCAGATCGTCTTTGCCATTTGCTTTGAAATGGTCTGCCATTTGCATTTCGATCTTGAAAGATGCGCTGGGCATGCCCAGGGATGCCAAACTTTGCTCTAACTGTTGCTTTAATTTAGGAATGGCATGGTGGCGTCGCTCACTTACTATTAACACCAAACCTTCCAATTCGGCCTTTTGTACCAATAGTAGTTCTTCCTTTAATTTAATGTTGGTTTCCAAATTTTCGGACATCCCCACCTTGGCTGCAAGATTCTCTTTTATGACCAATAACTCAGCAATGCCATTGGCCCCATGCTTCCTTTGGAGGTCATGGAGGAGCTGAAGCTTAAAATTGGTCTCTTCCAGTAATTGTGGATCAGCCTCTGTGTTTTCCAAGAATGACCCCAATTCTTCCGATATGTCATCCATCTCTATAAAAACCGACTGAATACGCTCGTTCAATTGGGCATATTGGTTACCGAAATTTGACAATTTAGTTGACAGGTGTTTTAGTTCGGTCAATAAATTAATGACCCCAACCTGCTCATCGTTCAACAATTGATGTCCTTTTGAAAGCTGTTCTAAAATGGTCTCCACATTGTTGAGCCGTTCGTATGTGTCTTCCAGCTCTTCCAACATTCCAGGCTTCATGTCGGCACTTTCCAATTCTTGTAATAGGAAGCAATTATAATCTTGTTCTTTGTCTACATTTTTCTGTAAATCAATTAATTGATCTAGCTCTTTTGATGTATTGGTATAAGTTTCCAAAAGGCTTTGGTAGGCCAATAGTGGTTTACCGTTATCCGCCAAAGCATCAATCACTTTTAATTGAAAATCATTTTCTGTGAGCCTTAATGTCTGGTGTTGGGAGTGAACATCGATTAAACGATCTCCCAGCTCTGTGAGTATAGCCAAGGTCACTGGAGAATCGTTAATAAAAGCTCTTGACTTACCACTGGGTAGTATTTCGCGCCTAATGATGGTGCGATCTTCGAAGTCGATGTCATTTTCTTTAAAAAATGACCTTAGCCCGTACCGATCTATCTGAAATTCAGCCTCAACAATACATTTGAGCTGTTTGTCCTTTAAGGAACTTAGATCAGCCCTCTTGCCAAGGACGAGCGATAATCCACCCAATAAAATGGATTTACCTGCTCCTGTTTCTCCGGTAATTACCGTTAAACCACTAGTGAAGCCAACGTTTAGTTGATCAATAAGGGCGTAGTTTTTTATGGAGAGGTTTACCAGCACGGAAAATAGTATTTGTGCCGTAAATATAACTTATAATCAAGTAAAAAATAAGTTCAATACTTTATTTCATTCCATGTACTTGCGAACAGTGGGGCGATTCGGTTTAAGGTTTCTTTGAGGTCTACGACGTCCATTTTAGGGCCATCGGAGAATATATTCTGTATCTCATCCGATTTGGCATCAAAAAAGGTCTGTACCAAAAACGCGTTGGGCCTACGTTTGATCATGGTCTCGAACAGCTTCATGGTTCCCGCGATCACTTGTTTTCCCGTACTGTTATTATCGCCCAGTACATCTATGCCTTTTCTATGGTAGTTGTACATGGCCACACGGTATTCCCGATAGGTGTTAGACATAAGGTTGTCAACGAGTTCAAAACGGCTGCGTTTGCCGTCTAAAGATTGATTCCATCCACCTGCATTGCTCCCTTGCGCTTGGGTAACAATTTTTTGGGCAACGCGGTAATCATCATTACCCCCTTCCAACGAAAAGGTGTCTGCATCCAAGCCTAATATGATATATGCGTAATAAGCAACAACGCTTACAAGATTTGATTCAAAAACATTTTCATTGAATACCAATGGTTGAAATTCGATGTATTCAAAATTCAAATCGTTGTCTTTGTAGTTAAATATAGGCGTATCGTATGAGGTATTATAGACTGGCCTGGAAGACTGTATTTGGAGCGTTCCACTAAACCTGTTTGAATCGTAGCTGGAAATGGTTATGAACATTTGGGCATTGACCCTTTCGTTTTCTTTATAAGTTCTGTTGGTCCATTTGCTTTTGTTGACAAGGTCGTTCAACGAGCGCTCCAAAGTTTTGAAAATCTGCTGGTTGGTCTGTGATACCTGGTCTGAATTTACCGTTATCGTACATCTGAGTTCCTGTCCATAGGAAACTGTAGTGATAGCTATGAAAATGAAAATTGCAATGTAGTTACGCATGTATCCTAGCAATGATTTCGTTCCAAATATCAAGGGCCACCGCGGCCTTTGTCTTAAGTTCAAACGTCTTTATCTGTAAATTCTTATCTATAAATTGAATTTTATTGGTCTCTTTTCCAAATCCTGCCCCTGGATCGTTCAAGGAGTTGAGTACAATGGCATCAAGGTGTTTGCGTTGTAGCTTGCCAATAGCGTTCTCGACTTCGTTTTCGGTCTCAAGTGCAAAACCTACCAAAAATTGTTGCTTCTTTTTTTCGCCCATTGAAAATAGGATATCCTTGTTCTTGACCAGATCGAAGGAGAAAATGTTATCGGATTTCTTAATTTTTTGAACCGAAATCGATTTAGGCCTATAATCGGCGACCGCGGCCGCGGCGATGGCGATGTCGACATCAGCATAATGCAGATGTACCGCTTCGTACATTTCGTCCGCCGAAACGATTTTGATCAAGCTGATGGCCCGATTTTTAATCGATAAATTTGAAGGGCCTGATATTAAAATGACCTCTGCGCCAAGATTGGCTGCCGATTCCGCAAGTTCATAGCCCATGAGGCCTGTTGAATGGTTGCCCACAAAGCGAACCGGATCTATAGCCTCATAAGTAGGGCCCGCTGTAATCAATACTTTTTTACCGCTCAGTGGCAGACCTTGTGACAAATGATCTTCTATAAAGGAAATCATATTTTCCGGTTCCGCCATTCGGCCTTCCCCATAAAGTCCACTTGCCAATTCCCCTGTAGCTGCAGGGATCATGACATTACCAAAAGACTGAAGTTTTTCCAAAGAGGCCTTGGTGGTAGGATGATCAAACATGTCCAAATCCATGGCAGGGGCAAAATAAACGGGACATTTGGCAGAAAGATAGGTTGCCAAAAGCAAATTGTCACAAGTGCCACTGGCCATTTTGGAAAGGGTATTGGCGGTTGCTGGGGCAATGAGCATTAGATCGGCCCAAAGTCCGAGTGCTACATGGTTGTTCCAATCAACGGAATCTGCATCTTCCTTTACAAACGAGGTCAATACGGGATGCTTTGATAGCGTGGCCAATGTCAGGGGGGAAACAAAAGAGCTGGCGCTTTCAGTTAAAATAACTTTAACCTCTGCACCAGCTTTTATAAGTAATCTGACCAAAAATGTGGTCTTGTAAGCGGCAATACCTCCAGTAATGCCTAAGAGGATTTTTTTGCCGGCTAACATATGACTAAACGTCTTTCTCGGTATTCCTGTGATAAATTTTATCATTTAACCACTCTTCAACGGCCAAAGCGTGTGGTTTAGGAAGTTTTTCGTAAAATTTCGACACCTCGATCTGCTCTTTGTTCTCAAAAACTTCTTCCAAGCTATCACTATAGGTTGCAAATTCTTCCAGCTTTTCCAACAGTTCCTTCTTGATCTCGGAATTGATCTGCACCGCTCTTTTAGCGGTAATTGAAATGGCTTCGTAGATGTTGTTCGTTTCCTTGTCGAACTTGTTCTTGTTAATGGTCACCGTAGATACGGGGGCCTTAGAATTTTTTAGATCGTTCATATTCATCTTATCAATTTATTTATTTGGCGTCCGAAGGATACCCTTGCATTTCTTTGTCAATTTTGGCCAATAGATCATTCGCCTTTTTGGCGAACTTGGTCTCAGGAAACTGCTTTTTCAACGCATTATAAGCAGCCTTGGCGTCCTCAAATCTTTTGGATTGTAAACCCTTAAAGCTATTTAGGGCAAATTCGGTCACCGATTCAAATTTGTAATATAAGGCTTCTTCCCTATAAATGGAACCGGGATAATCTAAAATAAAATTGTTGAAAGCACTTATTGCCGGCGTCAAAAACGACAAATCAAATTTGCCCAACTTATTGAACTGTTTGGCTATTTCATAAGCTTTTCGTTCTTTTTTGGTCGTTAGTTCCTTTGCCATGGCATTGGCCTCTTGAAAATACTCAGATTCCGGATAGGTATTGATAAAGGTCTGGAGCTTTGCCAAGGCCTTATCGGTATCGGTTTGATCGAGCGAATACGCCGGGCTAAGTTTGTAATAGCTTTTGGCGCCTAGAAACGCTGCCTGGGGCATCTTATCGCTCTTGGGATAGGATTTAACGAACCGTTCGAATTGATATCCGGCCATGTTATAATCTTTTCGTTGGAAATAAGAATCCGAAAGAAAAAACATGACGCGCTCGCCCTGTGGCTTACCTACATACTTCGGAGCGATTTGCTCCAATAACCGATTTGCCCTTTTGTAATCACCCTCTTCATAATATCGTTCGGCAAGGTCATACTTTAGTTTCAAATCATCATTCTTTAGTACCTTTTGGTACTCGCTGCACGAACCCAGAACGAACAACAGAATCAATAAGAAGAGTAATCTACCCATTTTTAAAAACATTTTGCAAAATTAGGGATAATCCGCGGATTTAAAAAACTAATTTTCACATGCTAAATTAGCTAGCTCCAGCCATTTCAAGACAGTATTTAGGGAAGATTTAACAGGGATAAAAAAGTGTTTGGAATTAAAATATCTTACAACGACTGGCTTCTTTCGTTCCAATGTTGCATAAGATCCAAATGGCTAGGCTGGCACTTTTGACAAAAGATTGACAAAGGATGTAATTTTGGTTTTTAGCGCCGGGGAGGCTTCCACCAGGGGCAGACGCACTTTTGCGCTGCAGAGACCCAATACTTCCAGCATCGATTTGATACCTGCCGGGTTTCCCTCTTGAAAAATCAGATCAATGCCTGGAACCAATTTGAATTGTAGCTGTAGGGCAGCCGCTTTTTTACCTTCAAGTCCCAAATGTATCAGATTGGTGAATGCTGAAGGCAGCCCTTGTCCCAGGACCGATATAACTCCAACGCCTCCTGCCAACACAGTATCCAAAGCAGTTATATCATCCCCAGAAATTATCAAGAAATTTCCTGGCTTGCCATTAATAAGATTTCGTATCTGATCCATATTTCCCGAGGCTTCCTTAATGCCTACAATATTGTTGCAGTCATTTGCCAATCGCAAAGTGGTGGCCGCTTCCATATTAGAGCCGGTGCGACCAGGGACATTATATACAACGATCGGTTTTGGGGATGCGGCCGCAATCGCTTTAAAATGTTGATAAATTCCTTCTTGTGTGGGTCGATTATAATAGGGTGATACCGACAAAATAGCCACAAAATGTGAAAGATCTAAAGTTTTGAGTTCTTCTATGACAAGTGCCGTGTTATTGCCACCAACGCCCAGTACAAGGGGCAGACGCCCATTATTTGCTGATATTACCGTATCGATTACCAATTGCTTTTCGGTCTTGGTTAGGGTAACCGACTCCCCAGTAGTCCCTAATGCCACAAGATAATCGACCCCGCCACTAATGCAATGCTCGACAATGCGCCGCAAAGCCTTCACATCTATACTGCCATCATTTGCAAACGGGGTTACCAGAGCTACTCCCGTGCCCATCAATTGTTTCATTTCTCTATCTCGTTAAGCACTCCTAAATATTTTTTCAATTCTTGTTTGAACAATTTGAAATCTTTCAAAGGGATATCCAAAATCAAATCGTTAAAATAGCTGTCGATTTCCCTAAATCCTACCCTAAACCTTGCTTTTGTCTTAATGCTCATCAACTGCATCAAGAGGTTGTCTTGTTGGTAATAATTGACCAAAAGGTCATACTCCCTGCTCAAAAATTCCAGCGCATAGCTGTTTTGTATGTTTCCGTTCCAGCCGAGATCCTTATCTGAAAAGACTGGCGTTGAATAGGGAGAATTCTTGTCGTAATAATTCTTGTACCCAATAATTTTGACCGAGTTGGGCCTCAATGCAAAATCTTCTTGGAACTGATAGAATAAATCGGTGTTTCCAAACTGATCCATGTCAACGATACAACCTATCGACGTGATGCCGTGTTTACGATCGATCACCTGAATCGGATTTTTCCGCTGCTCCTTTAAAAACTTAACCCCAGATTTATACTTGAACTTATCTTTTATTCCCTTAAACATGTATTTTTACATTTTGTGTGCCGTGGGACCCAATTATTTAACTACAACAAGAAGGCGTACAGGGTTCTACAAATGTAAAGAATATCCTAGCAAATTATGTCGCAAAGGTAAAAGGATGTGGTGTTTAAAAATAAAACATTTTGTTATATTTATAACAACTGGAGTCGTGTGTTCCTGTAAACCCACGCCCTCCCACTTATCATCGATTAAAACCGATCTACTACCTATTACTCAAACTTTAGCAGAAGTAGATTCCGTTAATAATTATATTTTACCCTATCGAGATCGTATTAATGAGGTACTGGACAGCACATTGGCTTATGCCCCAAAAACCATTACCAAAAACGATGGGGCCTATAATAGCGCCGCAGGCAATATGATGGCCGATATGGTACTCGTGCAAGCTGCTCCTATTTTCACCTCCAGAACTGGCCATAAAATTGATTTCGTAATGCTGAACCATGGCGGTATCCGAGCCATAATTTCCAAAGGCAAGGTAACGGCCAGAACGGCCTATGAGGTCATGCCGTTTGAAAATAATATCGAGGTGGTTGAGATGTCGGGAACAAAGGTGGAACAATTGATCGACTATTTGATCCACTCGGGCCGGGCCCATCCTATTTCGGGAATACAGGTAATTTTGAACAAAACAGGTGGGTTGAAGTCCGTTCAGATACAGGGGAAAACATTTGATCCCCGTAGAAATTATTTCGTTGCGACAATCGATTATCTTGTCCTGGGAGGCGACCATATGGATTTCTTTAAAAATGCAATCTCCATAACACAAATCGATTATCTCTTAAGAAATGCGTTGATCGATTATTTTAAAAAAGTCGATACCCTCTCCCCGGAGGTCGATGATCGCTTTTATATGATGAAATAGTATGAAAAGAAGGGCCTTTATCGCTAAAGCTTCGGCCACATCAGTGCTTATGGGCCTAGGTGGACTATCACTATCTGGGTGCGATGGTCGATCGAGAAAACACATTACCATTTTACACACCAATGATGTGCACAGCCACGTCGACCCTTTTCCAATCGACCACGCTGTTTTTCCAAACATGGGAGGGGTGTCGAGACGGGCAACATTGATCGCCCAGATTCGGCAGGAAAATCCAAATACACTTTTGTTCGATGCAGGCGATATTTTTCAAGGTACGCCTTACTTCAACTTTTATGGTGGGGAGCTAGAATTTAAATTGATGTCAATGCTGCGATACGACGCCGCAACAATTGGAAACCATGACTTTGACCATGGAATAGAAGCGCTATATGCACAACTTCCAAACGCGAAATTCGAACTCCTTTCCGCCAATTATGATTTTAGCCGTACAGTACTTGACCAACACGTGAAACCTTACCGCACTTTTTTGGTAGATGGTATTAAAATTGGCGTTTACGGCATAGGGATCGAACTTGAGGGACTGGTGACCCAAAGATTGTACCAGGAGACCAAATATTTAAATCCCTATGAAATAGCGAACGACTGTGAGCGCCATTTGAAGGTTGGGGAAAAATGCGATTTGGTCATCTGTCTTTCGCATCTCGGCTATCAATACAAAGCAGCGCATAAACCCAACGACCTTGAAATGGCCGCCAAAACCAAATATACAGACCTTGTCATTGGAGGCCACACCCATACTTTTTTGGATAAGCCCACAGTTGCCAAAAATATAGTTGGCAACGACGTTTTGGTAAACCAAGTGGGTGCCTATGGCTTGAATGTGGGTCGGATCGATTTTTATTTCGATGAACGGAAACCGGTTGGCGCAAAAGGGGTGCGAATTGTAGTTTGATGACATAAAATAATTTAAACTAAATGAAATTAAAAAGAACGGATTCCGATAACTTCGATTTTAAGCAACTTGTTGCCCTTCTCGACCAGGATCTTGCCGAAAGGGATGGGGAGGAACATGCATTTTATGCCCAGTTCAACACTATTGGCAAACTGAAGAACACTGTTGTTGCCTACATCGATGGACATCCCGTCGGATGTGGTGCAATTAAAGCCTTTGGGGAAAATTCAATGGAAATCAAACGAATGTACGTGCTGCCCAAATATCGGGGCAGGGCCATTGCCACTTCCATGCTCAAGGAATTGGAACGTTGGGCATTGGATCTCGGCTTTAAGAAATGTGTGCTCGAAACGGGTAAACGCCAACCGGAAGCAATTGCTTTATATACAAAAAATGGATACCAAAATATCCCCAATTACGGACAGTATATAGGGGTCGAAAATAGTGTTTGCTTTGAAAAAGATGTATATTCCAACCTTAATAAAAGTCACAATCATGAAAAAAATTAGCTTTCTTTTACTGCTCTTAATAAGTTGCATTACGCTAAATGCCCAAGATGCGGCCCGTGAATATTATCAATTGAAGGTCTATACCTTTAATTCAGATGAACAAGTCCAAGCCACGGACAATTATTTAAAAAATGCTTTCTTACCCGCCTTAAAGAGAATGGGCATTGGTGAGGTAGGCGTTTTTAAGCCGCGTGAAACCGATTCTGTCACACCAAAAAAAACCTATGTGCTGATTCCCTTTGGTACACTATCCCAATTTGAGGGACTAGATGCTGCCCTAGATAAGGATGGAGCTTACCTAACAAAAGGAAAAGGGTACCTCATGGCAGCCCATGATCATGCCCCCTATGAGCGTATCCAAAGCACGGTCCTAAAGGCTTTTGTGGATATGCCTAAAATGGAGCCAAGTAAATTGAAAGGCCCACGGGCAGACCGTATTTATGAATTGCGAAGTTATGAGGCCGCAACAGAGGCGCTTTACAAGAAAAAAGTGGATATGTTCAATGCAGGGGGCGAAGTAAAGCTTTTTGATAGATTGGGTTTCAATGCAGTGTTTTATGCAGAGGTGTTAACCGGCTCCCAAATGCCCAATTTGATGTATTTGACAACCCATGCCAATCAAGAAATTAGGGATGCGAATTGGAAAGCATTTGTCGACTCCCCTGAATGGACCGTACTTAAGGCCTTGCCCAAATATCAAAATACGGTGTCCCGCAATGAGACCTTGTTCCTATATCCAACCGATTATTCAGATTATTGATTTTTTAAGATACTTTCTACAATAACCCTATGTTCGTCTTCCATTCCCATTTGTGGGAATGGTTTTTTTGCCTGCCTATACCAATAACCCGCATTAAATTCATCTCCTTCTTTACGATGCAGGTAAGCGTGGATCCAACTGCCCAGTTCGCTGTGCAGTTCTTGTGCAATATCATGGGACGCCGTCCAATCCCCCTTTGCGTCGAACCATAAGGCTTTTAGCCCCTCTGGCCAGTGTTCGCCAGGTCGGTTGGCTGCTAAGGTTGCTTTAAATTGATTATAGGTGTCTGGTATTGTCATACATAACATTATTGCGATTCATTTGATGCCCGCAGCCAAATATCTGGATTTAAATGGAACATTTGCTTCCAGCCTTGTACCGCGCTACCATCATATTGATTTGGATAAGGAAACGGTGAGGTAATGGCATAGTGCAAATGTGGTGGTTTGCCCTTGGCATTGCCCGTATCACCAACGGTTCCTATTATGGTGCCACGATTTATAGGTTTAAATACGAAGGTGCTGATCTCATCGAGGTGGGCATAATAATGGAACCTCCATTTAGGACCAAGAACCATAACGGACTTCCCGCCTTTTCCTCCTTCATAGGTGTAGATCACCATACCATTCGTGGCGACGATAACGGCCGTGCCCCTATCGGCAAATATATCTATGCCCTTATGGGTAATAGAAGTCCCCCAAGGATAGGCCCAAAACGATTTCAAATCCCAATTCGCAGTAGTGGCGTCTTTTACCGGAATAATCATATGCTGCGGAACCAAAAACCCGAGGCACAAAATAACCAAGGGCACCCAGAACCATTTTTTGAAATACCTATACCGCACCAATAATGCAAAGGAAGATACCACAACATACCAAAATCTTCTTGTCGTATTGGTGATCATTTGAATTTTGAAATTATGGCAACCAACTTAACCATTATTTGGTCGCAAATGATAAGCCTTGGGTTGTACAAATGCCCGTATACCTTGTGCAGAAAGAGTTGATCCCAATCCCGAATTTTTGCGTCCCGACCAGGGCACATTCGGACTTACCCGATCGCAACAGTTCCAATATACGGTTCCTGTGTCCATTTGCCTTAGGACCTTCATGGCCCTTGCTTCACTTCCGGAAAATACAGCTGCGGTTAAACCATAGGAAGTATCCTGCATCATTTTCAGGCCTTCCTCATCGGAGTTTACCATTTGGAGTCCAATGATTGGGCCAAATGACTCGTCTTTCATTAACTTCATAGTGTGATTGCATGGTGCTAATACCGTTGGTTCATAAAAGTATCCCGTCCTGTCAGATGCCTTGCCACCGCACAATAATTGTGCCCCCTTGCCCAAAGCATCCGTCACTTGAACATCGAGTACCTTTCGCTGTTGTTCTCTCGTCAGCGGACCAATAAACGTTTCCAAACTGGTGGGATCACCTGTTTTATAGGACTTAACTTCGTCTACAAAGGCTTCCACAAAACTGTCATAAATGGCTTCTGAAATATAGATCCGTTCTACCGCGCAACAACTTTGACCATTGTTATAGAAGGCACCTTCTGCAGCGTTGATGGCTGCCTGCTGCACATCAGGAACATCATCCATAACGAACAAAGGATCTTTGCCTCCCAGTTCCAGTTGCAAGGGCACAAGTTTTGGCGCAATAGCCTGTGCAATATGCAGTCCGGTGGCATATGATCCTGTAAAAAAATAGCCGTCAAACTCCTGATCCAACAACATTTGTCCTATTTCACCTCCCCCTACGGCTACCTGGAATACGTTGCCGGGAATTCCAGCCTGGTGCAAGAGCCTTTCAAATTGTTTGCCGGTCAATGATGCATATTCAGAAGGCTTGTACAATACGGCATTACCCGCTACCAATGCATACAAAAAAACATTATAACCAACATTGTAGGGGAAGTTCCATGCTGAAATATTGGCAATGACCCCTATGGGCTCGTAGATGATCGATTCCAAGGTATTTCCAGTTGTCACGACCTTTTCCTCAGATAACCACTTATTAGCATTACTGCGCAAATGTTCAATTCTATTTTGGGCGCCCCTTATTTCATTTAAGGACTGTTGTAATGGCTTGCCCGTCTCTGAAGTCAAGATTTTCGCTAAGTGTTCTTGATTCTCTTGTATCAACTCCCCAAAGCGGACGATATGGGCAAGTCTGCTCTCTAGAGGTTGTTCCGCCCAATGTTTTTGTCCTTGTCTTAAAAAAGTTAGTTTTTCTTTTATAGTGGACAGGGTATCCGGCTCCAATTTTGCAATGACTTTTTCAGTCGCAGGGTTGATTATATCCATGGTTATGATTTCACTATTTTTAAAAAAGCATCATATAATAGGTCCGCATCGATTAATTCACTGCCCAAGGTTTCAGTAAATTCAGGATGCCATTGCACACCAAGCACTTTGCCAACTGGTTCTTTCCCATACCCAACCGCTTCGATAATCCCGTCGGGCGAAACCGCAAATACTTCCAAATCTTTTCCGAGTTCCTTAATTGCTTGGTGATGCACCGTGTTCACATAAGGTTCTATTTCCCCTTTATAGAGTTGATCCAAATAACTGCCTTTCACAAATTCGATCGGATGTTTTAACG
The DNA here is from genome assembly GCA_037969055.1 of Flavobacteriaceae bacterium. Lineage (GTDB taxonomy): Bacteria > Bacteroidota > Bacteroidia > Flavobacteriales > Flavobacteriaceae > Pelagihabitans. Next base: position 24,568 of record JBBKWR010000158.1, read on the forward strand.
TGTCATACAACTCGGCCGATCGATGCAATAATGCTTTGGGTCTTTGGGTGGCAATATCTTGATATAATGTGCCTCCGAAATAGACGTTCATCAGTTGTAATCCCCGGCATATTCCCAATAACGGTTTCGAATTTTTGATTGCGTAATCCACAATCTTCAGCTCGTATTGATCTCTATGGACATCGCCTTTCCATTTTCCGATAGGCGTTTCGCCATAGGTCTCTGGAGCAAGATCACTGCCCCCTTGAAGTATGAACGCATCCATATGGGAAAGCATTTCATCCAACAAATCATTTTCGATATCCGGAATCAAAATTGGCAACACCCCTTTGCGACTGATGTATTGACCCATATCTTTCTCCAAATAGTTCAAAGATTTGGGTCCGAAAACAATTCTTTGTGGATCCGGGTACATAAAGCAGGAGGATATACCGATTTTTATCATATTCAAAAGATTAAAGGGCTTCTTTGTACAGCATTTTGAAATCCTGTAAGCGTACCGGCTTAGGATTATTAGGGTGACAAAAATCGGCCTCGGCCAATAAGGCAAGTTCGTCTATATGTTCTGTTGTTACACCTATGTCGGACAGCTTCGATGGCATGCCCAAAGTCTCGTTCAATTGGAACAAATGATCGATAACTTGGTCCCCCTTTTGGAATCCCAATCCAAAAGCCTGTGCCATCTGATCAAATCTAGTTTCGAACCCTTTGTAATTAAATTTCATTCCATAGGGCAGGTTCACCGCATTGGCGAGCCCGTGATGTGTATCCAACAAGCTGGATAATGGATGCGCCAAGCTATGTACAACTCCGAGGCCTTTTTGAAAAGCTACCGCTCCCATGAGTGACGCCAACAACATTTTGGCCCGTGATTCCACATCAGGATCATGTGTGGCCCTTTCCAATGATTCCGAGATCAATCGAATGCCTTCTAAGGCAATTCCATCGCACATGGGATGAAATCCTTTGGCCATATAAGCCTCCATATTATGTGTTAAGGCATCCATCCCAGTCGCCGCGGTAATAAAAGGAGGAAGATCCATGGTCAATAAGGGGTCGGCGAAAACTATCTTGGCCATGAGTTTAGGGCTGAAAAGAATTCTTTTTTTCTTTGATACATCTTCCGAAATGATGGCGCTTCTACCTACCTCACTTCCAGTACCCGAAGTTGTTGGAACAGTTATAAAATGTGGCACTTCTTCTGTAACATATTGGTCACCGCCAATGAGGTCGTCATAGTCAAAAAGATCTCGGGTGTGATTTACACGAAGAACAATGGCGCGGGCAACATCCAAAGCGACGCCGCCACCAATTCCGATGACAGCATCCCTTTCATTATCAAGAAACGCATCCCCTCCACCGAGCACATCGGATTTAATTGGGTTCTTATGCATGTCTTTATAGACCACGACACTAAAACCCTGTTGCTCAAGGTTTTTCTTGATTTTATTAAAAAAAGGAAGACCTGCCACGTTGTGGTCGGTTACCAATAAGGGCCTTTTTAAACCGTGTTTCTTTAAATATGGGGCCAATTCATTAATTACACCTGCACCAAAACGGATGGGGGTCGGAAAATTAAAACCATAGGTTTTGTCGAAATCTATCATAACCGGATTTATATAATTTCAAAATATCTTTTGGTTTCCCAATCGGTAACTTGTGCGGAAAATTGCTTCCATTCCCATTCCCTCGTCTTGGTAAAATGATCAACGAATGTTTCCCCAAAAAGTTCCTTTGCCAATGGGGAGGCACGCATGGATTTGGAAGCTTCCCATAAATTGGATGGGAGCACCCCATTATTCAGATCTTTATATCCATTGCCTGTTGTTGGTTGGACCTTTAGTGGGAGTTTATTTTTAATTCCATATAAACCACTCGCCAAACAGGCCGCCATTGCCAAATAGGCGTTTACATCCGACCCAACCACACGGTGCTCAATTCGAGTAGATTTCTTCCCCGTTGTCAAAATACGTAGCGCTGTCGTCCTATTGTCATTTCCCCAAGTCAAGGTGGTCGGTGCCCATGCCCCTTCCACCAATCTTTTGTAGCTATTGACAGTCGGCGCGAACATGGGTAATATTTCTGGTAAACATTTCAACTGACCGGCGATATAATGCCGCATCAATTCACTCATCCCGTCCTTGGATGCTTCATCATAAAACAAATTTTGTTTTTTTGTTTGGTCCCAGAGACTTTGGTGTACATGACCACTACAGCCTGGTAGGGCCTTGGTCTGTTTGGCCATGAAGCTGGCGATAATACCATGTTTATAGGCTATTTCCTTAATCGCGGTTTTAAAAAGCGCAGCACGATCGGCTGCTTCTAAAATGGGACCAAATTGAATCGCAGCTTCCGTTACACCGGGACCTGTCTCGGTATGCAGGCCTTCGATCGGTATCCCAAAAGCTTCCAATTGTTCAAATATATCTTTAAAGAAATCGCTGTTCTCCGACATCCTCAAAACAGAATATCCGAACATACCTGGGGTCAATGGCTGCAATTCTTGAAAATTCTTTTGATGGATATCAGTCGCTGTCTCCCGAAAGTTGAACCATTCAAATTCTTGTGAGAACATGGGGGCAAACCCCATTTTTTCAGCCTGCTTTATTATATTTTTAAGCAAACTCCGTGGACAGATGTGTAAATCGTTTCCTTTTTTCGAACTAAAATCTGCCAAACAAAACGGGGTGTCTCCTTCCCATGGGATGGTTCTATAAGTTGCCGGGTCTAATTGTGCATCCCAATCGCCATAACCTGTGTGCCATCCTGTGGCCTCAATCCCATTATCATAGGCCACATCCCCCGCGTCCCAACCGAACACCACAGAACAGAATCCAAAATCGGATTCAAGGGCCGATATGAACTTGTCACGATGCATGAATTTACCACGAAGTACTCCATCTATATCCACGATTGCCACTTTGATCTTATTGTGATCACTTTTCCTTAAACGGGTAATCATTTCGTTTTTATCCATATCAATTGGTATTACATTTTTTTATTCAAAAACAATAGAAAATAGCAGTAACAGACCCCAACAATGCCATAAAATATCAAGGCCAAATTTGGGTTGTAAAAGGTCATCGCAATCATGGCGATGGATGATATTAGAAGCGCGACCAATGGAAAAATAGGGAACAGGGGTACTTTAAAAGGACGTTCCATTGTCGGTTCTTTTTTTCTTAAGGCGAAAAAAGAGAGCATAGAAACAATATAGAGCGATAAGGCCCCAAAGCAAGCGATAGTGATAATTTCACCAGTTTTACCTGTAAATAGTGCAATGATCCCTATTATCGAGTTGATGATCAATGCGTTCGCCGGGGTTTTAAAGTTGGATTGCACAGCACCTAAAAATTTGGGGGCATAGCCTACCCTCCCAAATTCAAAAGTAGCCCGTCCCCCTGCCAAAATAATACCATGGAACGATGCGATCAATCCCAATAATCCGATGCCGACCAATAATTTATATAGAATGTGGCCGCTCGAAACAATATGCGACAATGCCAAGGGTAAGGGTGAATCGGACGCTACCGAACTTCCTTCAGGATATACGACGGCCTCCCAACCTGCAACCCCAACCGCAGAGGTAAAAGTTAAAATGCACAAAACCACCAATGTCGCAATGGCAGAACCGAATCCAATCAATATACTCCGTTGCGGATTGATCGACTCTTCTGCGACATTCGCAACGCCCTCGATTGCCAAAAAGAACCAAATTGCAAAGGGAATGGCCGCAAAAATCCCCGAATACCCGTTTGGCAATGGATTCATTTGTAGGTTTTGGAATTTAAATTCAGGAAGTGTAACCCCTGCGAAAAGCAAAAGTTCTAATACCGCCAAAATGGTAATGACCAGTTCAAAAGAGGCTGCCAGCTTTACCCCAAAAATGTTGATACCGGTAAACAAGATATAGGCCCCAACAGCAAATACCAATAAATCGATGGAAGGATAGATTAGGTTCAAATAGGCACCGATAGCCGCAGCGATGGCTGGAGGCGCAAATATGAACTCGATATTTTGGGTAATCCCTGCTACAAATCCCAAATGCTTACCTAGGCCGCGATTGGCATACTCGAAGGCTCCTCCCGCTTTGGGAATGGCACAGGCCATCTCTGTATAACTGAAAGTGAAGGTAACGTACATTATGATGATGAAAAAAGTGGCAATGGCCAATCCATAGGTGCCCCCTTCAGCTAGGCCCAAATTCCATCCGAAATACATGCCTGATATTACATACCCCACACCAAGTCCCCATAACATAATGGGCGTCAATGCTTTGTTAAGTTCGGCTTTGGCCATATAAATCAATTATTCCTAAAAGTTACGATTTGCTATGCGATAAGCGCTAAAAATTCCTGTTCTGTAATAATCGGCACGCCCAAGGTTTCGGACTTAGTCCTTTTACTTGGGCCCATATTGTCACCTGCGACCAAATAGGTGGTCTTGGCCGAAATGCTCGAGCCTACTTTGGCCCCATTGTCTTCAATTAATTTCTTGAGCTCCTCACGCCCCAAGGTCTCAAATACCCCTGAGACCACAATGGTCATGCCCTTGAGCTTTTCGGTCTGGTTTTCCAATTGGGCTTCAGAAAGGGAAAACTGGATTCCATAACCCTTTAATCGTTCGATGATCCTCCGATTGGTATCGTTATCGAAAAACTCGACCACGCTCTTTGCGATGCGTTCCCCAATCTCGTCCAAGGCCATGAGTTCTTCCTCTGATGTAGCCATAAGGGCATCAATATTTTTATATGCCTTTGCAAGCTTTTTGGCAACGGTCTCGCCGACAAATCGAATACCTAGGGCAAACATCACCCTTTCAAAGGGAATGTTGACGGAAGCGGCTACCCCATTGACCAAATTTTCGGCCGACTTTTCCGCCATCCTTTCTAGGGGCATCACTTTTTCTTTGGTCAATGCATACAGGTCCGCATAATTTTCTATCAAACTCTCCTTATACAACAGTTCCACAGTTTCGCTTCCCATTCCCTCAATGTCCATGGCCTTTCGAGAAATATAATGTTGGATCCTGCCCGTAATTTGTGGGGGGCAGCCATAATAATTGGGACAGTAATGTTTGGCATCACCTTCCGTACGAACAAGGGAAGTTTTACATTCAGGACAATGTTCGATATATTTTGTCGGTATGGAATTTTGTTGTCGTTTGCTAAAATCTACCCCGATGATCTTGGGAATGATCTCGCCCCCTTTTTCAACAAAGACGGTATCCCCTTCACGTATATCGAATTTGGCAATTTGATCTGCATTATGCAGGGAGGCCCTTTTAACAATGGTCCCGGCCAACAACACAGGGGTCAAATTAGCAACAGGGGTGATGGCACCGGTACGGCCCACTTGATAAGTGATTGCATTTAGGACAGTAGATACCTGCGCGGGTTTGAACTTATACGCCATGGCCCATCTCGGGGATTTGGCCGTATACCCCAGTTCTTCTTGTTGTTGCAGGTTGTTTACCTTGATAACTACGCCATCGGTCTCATAGGGCAAATCATGACGGTGGATATCCCAATGTTCTATAAATTCAAGAACTTCATTAGTGGTTTTACATAATTTGGCGGTGTTCGGTACCTTAAAACCCCAAGCCCTGGCCTTTTCCAACATTTGATATTGGGAAACAATATTTGTGTTTTCGCCTACAATCCCGTACAGCAAACAATCCAGGGGACGTTGGGCCACTAGGGCACTATCTTGTAATTTAAGGCTTCCCGCCGCGGTATTTCTAGGATTCATATAGGGTTCTTCCCCATTCTCGATCCTCTCTTCGTTCATTTTGTCGAACCCATCAAATGGTAACACTATCTCACCCCGAATATCAAACTTTACAGGAAAGTCGCCGCGCAACTGCAGCGGAATAGATTTGATGGTCTTGACGTTGGTTGTTACATCATCGCCTTGTACCCCATCTCCCCGGGTGATGGCCCTAACCAATTTTCCAGCCTCATAGCTAAGACTTATAGAGGCCCCATCATACTTGAGCTCGCAGGTAAATTCTACCTCGGATCCCCCCAAGACTTTTTGGATTCTATTTTCCCAATCTTCCAAATCTTTCTTGGAATAGGAATTGTCCAACGAATACATGCGGTGGTTATGAACAACAGTCTCGAAGTTTTTGGTCACAGCGCCCCCAACCCGAAAAGTTGGTGAGTTTGGATCGTGGAATTCTGGATATTTGGTTTCCAGATCTTGTAATTCCCTGAGCATCCGATCAAATTCATAATCCGAAATGGTAGGATGGTCGAGCACATAATAATTGTGGTTGTGTTCGCGCAATGTTGTACGAAGTGACTCTATTTGTTGTTGGACATTCATTAAACTTGATCTTTTTGTATCCATTTGGGCAAAGGAATGGGTTTGTAATCTATCATTTTTTGGAGCAATCCCACCACGGTATGATCCACCAAAAGCATGTCGTAATTTTGTTGGTTCAAGAACCCATGTGAAACCATTTTTTCGAGCATTTGTAATAGCTCGTCATAGAAACCGTTGGTATTCAAAATACCGATTGGTTTTTGATGCAGGCCCAATTGGGCCCAAGTAATCATTTCGAAGAGTTCTTCCATGGTCCCATAGCCACCTGGAAGAGTAATAATGCCATCGGATAATTCGTGCATCTTTAATTTTCTTTCGTGCATGTTCTCGGTAATGATAAGTTCGGTCAAGTTGGAATGAAATACCTCCTTGAGTAATAAGAAATCTGGAATGACTCCAATGACCGTACCTCCTGCTGCCAGTGCCCCATCTGCCAATTTCCCCATAACCCCAATCTTGGCCGCACCATACACCAAGGTGATGTTGAGCGTTGCCAGTGTCTTACCCAATTCCCTTGCGGCCCGTAAAATTTCAGGGTCATTTCCATCACGGCTTCCGCAAAATACTACGATACTGTTCATTGGCTTACTTTATCAGTTCCATTGTTATCTATAGCTGCGATTTTATCCGGTCGAGTTACATTTGTTCTATAAAGCTGCCTCAAATTTGTTTTTGAAGCGCTTAATTTTTATCGAGTTTCCCCATCAACATCCTATCATTGCCGAACATATCTTTTCGCAGTTCAATTTCTGAAAAATTATGTTCTTCCAAAAGCGCCTGGGTTTCTTTTCCCAAATATTGATTGATTTCGAGATATAGGTAGCCTTTTTCGTTAAGGTGTCGCTTCGCAAAGCGAATAATCGTGTCGTAAAAGCGTAACGGGTCATCATTTGGCACGAATAACGCCAGATTAGGTTCATAAACCGTTACATTATTGTGCATCTCCTTTTTTTCCATTTCCCGGACATAAGGTGGGTTGGAAACAATGATGTCAAACTTTAGGTCTATTGGTTTCCATTTCAAAATATCGAATTCCATAAACTCGATTTCCACCTGGAGGTCCCTTGCGTTCTGTTTGGCGAGTTCCAATGCTTTTCTTGATATATCCAGCGCATATGTCTTGGCATGAGTAAGGTTTTTGGCGAGTGAGATGGCGATGCACCCACTCCCGGTGCCAATATCCAAAATAGTAGGCCCTTTATTATGTCTCCAGTCGGTTATGCCGTGATCTGATCCACACCTTTCGATGATCCAACGCACCAACTCTTCGGTCTCGGGCCTGGGAATCAAAACATCTTCATTCACTTTAAAGTCCAGGTCCATAAAATGTGCTTTCCCTATGATATATTGGATGGGTCGCTGTAGTCTCAATGCTGCCAAACTTTCAAATAAGGGCAATTCTTGTTCCTTGGTGATAATAAATTCGGGGCTCAAGGCCAAAACGAAGCGTTGCAGACCCAAATAATGCTCGATCAGCAGGCCAAAAAAACTGTTCACCTCTTCCTTGGGATAGATAGCATCAAGTTCTTTGTGATAGATGGTTTTAATTTCTTTTAGTCGCATCATTTGCAATTAGGAAACACTAACAATGAATGTAAAGCATAGGCGTTTTGAACAGCAAAGGCGAAAAACGATTCCGGCTTGAACTTATCCCATTAAGGATATTTTCCTAATGGGTTTAGCAGCTATTTTCCTTAAAAACCGTAGCTTTTAAAATCCTATTTTTGCATGGTGAAGATACAGAGAAAATATATTTCAAGATGTATTGAAATCGCGCGTAATGGATTGGGTACTACGGCCCCAAATCCTTCAGTGGGTGCCGTCATTGTTCATAAAGGGTGTATCATTGGTGAAGGATTTACATGTCCATACGGCGGTGCCCATGCAGAGGTAAACGCTATAAATGCAGTAGGTGATAAGGACTTGCTTAAAAAAGCAACGCTTTATGTAACCCTGGAACCTTGCTCCCATCACGGGCAGACTCCTCCCTGTGCCGATCTAATTCTCGCCCATAAAATTCCAAAAGTGGTTATTGGCATTCAGGATCCGCATAAAAAAGTTTCTGGAAAAGGAATTGAAAAACTTAGGGCCGGCGGCTGTACTGTTGAAGTAGGTATTATGAAAAAGGAATGCAGGGAGCTCCACAAGCGGTTCCTTACCTATCATGAGCAACATCGACCCTACATCATTCTAAAATGGGCAGAAACCATGGATGGTTTTATTTCCCCATTAAAGAAAGAACGATCCGGTGAAGCCGCACCCGTTTGGATCACCGATATCATTGCCAGACAATTGGTACACCAATGGAGAAGCGAAGAACAAGCCATCTTAGTGGGTACCAAAACAGTACTGGAAGACAATCCTAAATTGGATGTTCGCCATTGGAAAGGGCAACCTCCTCTTAGGATAATTCTCGACAAAGATTTAAAAATAGCTGGCGATTATCATGTTTTAGATGGAACTATTAAAACCCTTATCCTTACAAAGGTTACGAATGCCTCCCAATACATTGAAGGAATACACTATGCAAACTTGGATTTTTCCAAACAAATTGCCCAACAGATCTGCCAGCTACTATTCGATAAACAGGTAACGAGTATTATAATCGAAGGCGGGGGCCAAACGCTTCAAACGTTTATCGATGCCAATTTATGGGATGAAGCAAGGGTCTTCGTAGGCAACAGTCATTTTTATAATGGGGTGAAAGCGCCTATTTTGAATGGGATTGATTCTGAATGCAAAAAAGTTGGGCCGGACCTATTAAAACGATACTGGAATGATTAAAAATATCATATTTGACTTTGGCGACATCTTTATAAATCTAGACAAAGAAGTAATTTTTAGGGAAATTCAAAAATTTGGCGGCACGGCAGACATGCTTCCTGAAGCATATGCCCTTAATGATCAATATGAAGTGGGTGGCATATCTTCGGATCAATTTATTACATCGTTGGCCAAGGTTTATCCGATGGCAAGTCCAGTAGAAATTACCCATATTTGGAATTCCATGTTATTGGATTTTCCTGATTATCGTTTAAAGTTCATAGAAAATTTAGCGAGCGAGGGGTCCTATCGATTGTTTTTATTGAGCAATACAAACGCACTCCACATTCCGCATGTGGCCCTCAATATTATGGGGGTTGACAAATTCAATCGTTTCAAAAATAGTTTTGAGCAATTTTACCTTTCACATGAGATCCGTCTTAGGAAACCCAACGCAGAAATATTTCAATTTGTACTTGATCAAAACGGTCTGATCGCCAGGGAAACCTTTTTTATCGATGATTCAAAGCTTAATACGGACGCTGCCGAAAAATTAGGTATCAAATGTTGGAACCTACAAGTCGGATTTGAAGATATCATCCAACTTCAAAGCAAACTATGATATGCTGGATTTGAGCTTAAGCGTGCTGTTCACCAGTATGCTATATGTCATTTTTAAACTGTATTCCACTTATAAGGTAGAGTCGCTTTATGCTATTATAGCAAATTACTTTATCGCGGGTTTGGTTGGTACAATTTTTTATGAAACCAGCTATAATCTGACAGAAATACCCAAAAAAAATTGGTTCTTAGGATCTGTTGCTCTTGGCATTATGTTCATTGTAGTTTTCAATATACTCGCCAAAACTTCACAAAATTTAGGGGTTTCGGTCGCTTCTGTCGCCTCTAAAATGTCTTTGGTCATTCCCATATTATGCGGATTGGTGCTCTACAATGAAACCTTGGGAATATGGCAGGTATTAGGGGTCCTATTGGCTCTTGTTGCAGTTTACATGGCCTCGGCAAAAGAAAAATCGACCCACATTCCGCCCAACTCCTTCATTTTGCCCTTTTTGGTATTTTTGGGGTCGGGGGTAATCGATGCCAGCCTAAAATACCTGCAAAACAATTATGTGCCAACAGTGGAGTTTCCCTTGTTTGCTTCCACAGTGTTTTTTAGCGCAGGAATTGCCGGTTGTATTTATGTTGTTTTAAATGCTCTAAAAACCCCCATAAAAATTAATTACAGGAATGTTTTGGGTGGCATCGCTTTGGGCATTCCAAACTACTTTTCTATCCATTTTCTTTTACGCGCGCTCCAAAGTGAACAACTGAACAGTGCAGGAATCTTTACCATAAACAATGTGGCTACCGTTTTATTATCTACCCTATTGGGAATTTTACTTTTCAAAGA
>JBBKWR010000159.1:0-22412 GCA_037969055.1 Flavobacteriaceae bacterium
AATTGGCTCATTCGGGCAAATGTGTATTTTAAAAAACAGATAGATCCAACGGGTAAAGGAAAGATTTGTGAAATTGAATTGAGTAGCCGTGGATCTAGAATCTTCGCGACTTCGGACGAAGATGATTTCGAAAAAGCCGTCGCCGCTACAATCAATGATCTGAAAAGACAGCTAAGCAAGCGAAAAGAGATAATGAATAGGCACGGAGGTAATTCCATTAATTGATGAAAATGACTAAGATATTGGTTCCAGTCGATTTCTCGGATTATTCGGAATATGCCCTAGAGGTGGCATCAACCATAGCCAAGCAACAAAATGCTGAAATCGTTGTGCTGCATATGTTGGGACTTTCAGAAGCCGTTTATGACAACAATGAATCGCAAGGTTTAAGGGAAGCTCAGTATTACATGAAATTGGCCAAAAAACGTTTTCAACCGTTTTTGGATAAGGAGTATCTCCTAGGGGTGAAGGTGCGGAAAATTGTGCAGAACTTTAAACTATTTAGCGAAATTAATGAAGTTGCCAAGGATCATCAAATAGATTTAGTGGTCATGGGATCTCACGGGACAAATGGTGCCAAGGCGTTTTTTGTGGGGTCAAATACAGAAAAAGTTGTCCGAACGTCGGAAATTCCCGTATTGGTTATTAAAGAGCGAATACTTGGTTTCAATATAAAAAGGATGGTCATGGCCTGGCATTTCGAAGACGAATTGGCTCACAGCTTTAAAAAGGCAAAAGATATTGCCAATGCTTTTTCCGCAAAACTTAATGTGGTATATATCAATACCCCGGGCGATGCCTTTCTAACCACCTCCCAACTGGAAGCAAAAATATCCCGATCGATTGGCGATATGCCAAAAGAATTTGAAGTTATTATTTACGACGACATAAATGTGGAAATCGGCATTATTAATTATGCAAACAAAATAAATGCTGATCTTGTTGTGGTTCCCACACACGGTCGTAAGGGCCTGTCACATTTCGTTATGGGAAGTCTTGGGGAAGACGTCGCCAATCATGCAAAATTACCGGTACTCACCTTTTTGATATAGTCCATTCCAACAATTGCATTAAAAAAGGTTCCATTGCTTCGGTAGTGGTACTCCCAGCAATGCAAAGTATTCCCCTCCTACCTTATTAAGGCTCGAAACACGTATTTATTGAGACAAATGTCCTGCAGAAATCCTATTTTTGAAATATGCAGGTATTCCAGAAAAACAGTAATATTTTTAATCTGCTCTCGGAAGGCGTTTCTGAAGGGATCATCGTGGTCAATGAAAAACAAGCTATCGTTGCCACCAATTCTGCAGCAAGGGAAATGTTTGGCTATGAGGATGGCGGATTGGTTGGTGAACCTCTGAATGTCTTGATCCCTAAAAAGTTTCATAATGTCCATCATGGTCATTTCGATGGGTTTATGAAAGAGCATGGGAAGCGCCAGATGGGCAAAGGACGCGATCTTTTTGGCGTCCGCAAGAATGGGGAAGAGTTTCCGGTAGAGGCAGGGTTGAATCCGTTTGAGTTATATGGCGTAACCTACGTCATGGCCTTGGTCATTGACATCACCGAAAGAAAAAAGGCCGAACAGGAGCTTATCAATTGGGCCAAAATATTTGAGGAATCCCTCAATGAAATTTATATTTTTGATGCGGTTTCTTTCAACTTTCTCAATGTGAACAATGCGGCACAACAGAATATGGGCTATTCCTTAGCGGAATTTAAAGATCTTACCCCAGTGGATATAAAGCCACAATTCACCAAGGTCAAGTTTCAAAAGTTGATGGAACCATTATTGACCAAAGAAAAGAACAAGATCAAATTTGAAACCGTCCACAAACGAAAAGATGGTACGACCTACCCTGTTGAAGTGCACTTAGAACCATCGCAGATTAGCGGTAAGGAGGCATTCGTTGCTATGATCCTGGATATTACCGACCGAAAAAATTATACGGAAAGGTTGGAAAAAACTGTGGAACAGCGCACCGCCCAATTAACGAAGGCATTGGCGAAGGAAAAAGAGCTCAATGAATTAAAAACACGTTTTTTATCGCTGGTCTCTCATGAATTTAAAACCCCTTTGAGCAGTATACTCACGTCCATAACCCTCCTATCAAAATATACAGAGACCGACCAACAAGATAAAAGGAATAAACACGTAGATACGATTAAAAATAAAGTACGCTATTTAGATGCCATTTTAAACGATTTCCTATCGGTCGAACGCTTGGAATCGGGCAAGGTCAATTACACGATCGAAACTTTTCCGCTCAGCAAGCTGATCAATGAGGTAATCTATAACGCCAACATGTTGCTCAAGGCAGGACAAAAAATTGAATATCCATCGAACATTGACGATATCATGATCGACTTCGATGAAAAGACTTTGGAATTGGCGATGTCGAACCTTATCCACAATGCCATAAAATATTCTCCAGAGGACGCTACCATAGATATATTGGTGGAGCAGACATCAAAAGACCTTACCATAAAAGTGGTGGATAATGGAATTGGTATTCCAAACGATCAGCAAAAACATGTATTCAACCGATATTTCAGGGCTGATAATGCGCTGTTGACCCAAGGCACAGGAATTGGACTTAACATAGCCCAACAGCACCTTGAAAATTTGGGAGCCACCCTCCACTTTACGAGTATTGAAAACGAAGGATCAACTTTTACAGTGCACATCCCCACAGAAATTAACCGATAATGAATATGAAAAACCTTCTATTGATCGAAGATGACAGGGCATTAAGGGAGAATACACAGGAACTCCTCGAACTTTCGGGCTATTCTGTGACTACTGCACCCAACGGTCGCATTGGGATCAGTGCGGCTAAGGAATGCCAGCCAGACCTTATAATTTGCGATATCATGATGCCAGAGGTTGATGGGTATGGGGTGTTAGAATCCTTATCGTCCCATGATGGGACGAAACATATACCCTTTATTTTTCTATCCGCTAAAACCGAGCACAAAGAAGTGCGAAAAGGAATGGATTTAGGCGCCGACGATTATTTGACCAAACCTTTTGAAGAAGAAGATTTGATCAGCGCGGTGGAAAGTCGCTTGGCCAAGGCTGAAATTTTGTCCAAACTGGTTGGTAAACAACTGCAGCCCACAAGCGTTTCCGATGAAGAGTTGCGCACCCTCAATGAATTAAAAAACTTTTTTGACGACAATGGGGAGTTTAGCCAATATGTAGAAGGAAATACAATTTATAAGGAAGGCGCCCATTCCCATAAAATATATCTAATCTTAAATGGGGTCATCAAATGCCATAAGATGGATCGTGATGGCAAGGAATTGATCACGTCAATCTATCGGGCAGATGATTTTCTCGGCCTAACCTCCTTTGTGAACAATATTCCCTATCAAGAAACGGCCACTGCGATGGACAACGTAGAGCTGGCGGGGATCTCTAAGGAGGACCTGAAATCCATTTTGGAAAAAAACCATAGCATTTCCTTGGAACTCATGGAACTTCTCACCAACAATATTACTGAAATCAAAGGCCAGTTGTTGCAAATGGCCTATAGCTCGGTTCGGAAAAAAACAGCGCAGACCTTGTTACAATTTGCACAAATCATGAACAAAAAAACGGAAGATCCCATCAAGATTTCCAGAAGCGATCTTGCCAGTGTCGCAGGAATTGCAACTGAAAGTCTGATCCGTACGCTCTCAAGTTTTAAAAAAGAGGGGCTTATTGCCATCGAAGGCCGTAATATAAGTATCGTTAAACTGGATGCACTTAGATTCGTGCATTAGATAGGGAAGCCACCTACCGACTAGCTTAAATGATATTCGTCATATTTCGTCCCTTTTGGGATAGCTATATTTGGCCAGTCAGTAGTATGCATGAAAAATATTATAGTCCCCACCGACTTTTCACAAAACGCAAGGAATGCGATCGAATACGCCTTAAGCTTATTCGAGAATGTTCCCTGTAACTTCTTTTTGCTACATGTGGCCGATTTGAGCGAGGCCCCGGTTGCCACCCAGTCATTCGCATTACCAAGTTTGGAAACTGGGATTTCCAGCAAAACCAAACTCAATCATCTATTACAGAAGTTAGAACAGCAGCACGGAAATGCGACACATAAGTTTTTTGCTATCCGCGAATATGGCAGTCTGGTGGATTGCCTCCGACGAACCGTTGAAAAAAAGAACATAGATCTTGTTGTAATGGGTACCAAAGGCGCCAACGGGTTAAAAAAATTGATTATCGGTAGCAATGCAGGGGATATACTTACCAAAGTGCATTGCGATACCTTGGTCATCCCTGAAGATGCCCATTTCGCCCCACCAAAGGAGGTTGCGTTCCCTACGGATTTTACCATTTTTTATTCCCATAAATTGTTGGAGGCCATTTCCGAATTGTTGCACTCGAGCCATGCCCACATAAACGTATTGCATGTATCCAAAAGTGGGGGGCAGCTCAGCGCGTTACAAGAAAGGAACAAGAACTACTTGCTGGACTATCTAGAGGAAACCGCTTCATTAAATAGAAGTTTCCATGTTATCAACAACAAAAAGGTTGCTGGGGCAATAGCGCATTTTACGGAATCTAGCGAGGTGGATATGATCATCATGGTCGCAAAAAACCTCAATTTTCTACAACAAATATTTTTGGATTCCACCATTGAAAGATTAAGTTTCCACACTCTTGTTCCCTTCTTGGTACTCCATGATTAGCTCTGGAGCAAAGGCTATATTCCAGAATATAAATTACCTATAAACCTGCAGTACGGTTAATATCGTCCTATCTCCTTATAACGTCCTGTTCGACCACAATTAAAATTAGACATAACCTCCCCAATCCAAGTTCAGTTTTCTGATTGGAATGACCAATATCATAGTTTATACATTGTGCCATCTATAATTTTGGCATATTCAGTAAATGATAATCCCATGAAAACTGTTTTGATACCAACTGATTTTTCCAAGAATGCTTGGAACACTATTAATTATGCACTACAATTTTTTAAGGATGAAAAATGCATTTTCTATTTTCTTAACACCTATACCCCCCCGGTCTACCGTGTCGATTACCTTTTGGGCGGTCCGGCTTACAGTGCCATACCAGATACTGGCATAGATTTATCACTGGCAGGGCTTCAATTTACGCTCGAAGAAGTGAAGCAGCGATTGCCCAACCCAAATCACCAATTCGAGATCTTATCAGCATTTAATACACTGACTGGGGAGATCAACGACATCTGTAAAAAGATGCAGGTGGATTTTATTGTAATGGGCACCCAAGGCGCCACTGGCGCTAAGGAAATTTTGCTGGGCAGTAATACCGTGCACGTGATCCGAAAGGCCAAGGTACCGGTGATGATCATTCCCTCCGACCTTGACTTCAAGGTAATAAAGTCGGTTCTATTTGCTACTGATTATTTAATGCCTTTCAAAAAAGAGGAAATGCAATTCATAAAAGATTTTGCCCAAGCACACAAGGCAAAACTTACGGTAATGCATGTTAAAACAGCCAAAGATCTAACCCCGTACCAACTAAAAAACAAGGGTAAGTTACGGTCAGAAATGGGAGACTTTCATCCGACATTTGATGAACTGGAAGGAAGGTTAATGCCAGAATCCATTCATGGATATGGAATCAAACACCCAGTAGACCTTTTGGTGATGATAAACCGAGGGCATGGTTATTTGGAAAGATTGTTGCGAAAACAAAATGTTGAGTCCATCGCCTTTCACATAAATATTCCGTTTTTAGTATTACCCGAAGCGTCGGGGATTTCACCAAAAAATAAAAAACATGAAACATATTCTGATACCCACTGATTTCTCAGAGAACGCATGGAATGCCATAAAATATGGAATCCAACTCTTCAAAAAGACCACTTGTACTTTTTATTTGATGCACGTTGATTCCGCTATGTCTTATGCTGGCGGTGATATCGGGATGTTTGCACCTCCAGAGCTGGTTGAAGAAACCTTGACCAAGCGAAGTACCGAACAATTACAAAAAATATTGAAAAAGATTGAACGCTTGCCCCTAAATTCCAAGCATAGGTTTGTTGTGAAAACGGCCCATACTTTTTTTATTGATTCCCTTCGTAAAGCAATTGCCGATTACCAAATTGATTTGGTTATCATGGGCACCAAAGGTGCCACAGGCCTAAAAGAGGTTACCGTTGGGAGCAATACGGGGGATGTAATGACCAAAGTTAAATGCGCCTTACTGGCGGTTCCTGAAAATGCCGAATTTAAAAAGCCGAAGGAAATAGCCTTTCCTACCGATTACCAAACGGGATATGATCCAAAGGTCTTGTCTGGCTTGGTTGAAATGGCAATTATGACCAAAGCCTCAATTAGCGTGCTCAATGTGGCCAAAAGAGGGGAAGAATTGAGTGCTGGACAACAAAGAAACCAAGAGTTTTTGAATGACTATTTAAAGAATGTGGACCATAGTTTTCATACCATCACGGGAGATGAAATCGAATCTTCCTTACAGTGTTTTGTGCAGAGCAGGGAAATAGGTATGATCGCCATGGTAGCAAAAAACCTCAATTTTTTACAACGGTTGCTCTTTCGGCCTCTGGTAGAGAAAATTAGTTACCATGCGGATATTCCTTTTTTGATACTTCACGAATTGTGAGCTAATTGTGGGATAAGGGCAGAAAATTATTGACCAAACATTTGATGTATATCCATAAACATCAATTTACAAGGTTTGCTAATTTAAAACTGTTGAGACGTTCCTACGACATCGGGATTTATAAGTATTAGTACCTGATATATATCATTTTTTATAAGATATAACGACGTTAATTTTGAAGCTTAGTAAATTAAGTTCATGTGCTACCTCATCGATAAATATAATATTCCAGGTCCTCGTTATACGAGCTACCCCACGGTTCCATATTGGAATATGGATACTTTTTCGGGCAAAAAATGGCGGTCAACTGCACAACAAAGTTTTGAAGAAAGCAATGTTTCTGAAGGCATTAGTCTTTATATTCATTTGCCTTTTTGCGAGAATATGTGCACTTTCTGTGGCTGCCATAAACGCATTACCAAACGACACGATGTTGAGTTGCCCTATATTAATGCGGTCATAAAAGAATGGAAACTGTATCGTGACTTATTTGCCACTAGGCCCATAATCAAGGAACTGCATTTAGGCGGGGGTACCCCTACCTTCTTTTCCCCGGAGAACCTCAAAATACTCGTCAACGGTATTTTTAACTATGCCGAAAGGGCAACGGATTTTGAATTCAGTTTTGAGGGCCATCCGAACAATACGACCCGTGAGCATCTGTTTGCGTTATATGAAGTCGGTTTTAAGCGGGTCAGTTTTGGGGTGCAGGATTATAATGCGACCGTACAACAAGCCATACATCGAATACAGTCTTTTGAAAATGTTAAAAAGGTAACCGAATGGGCCCGTGAAATTGGATATACATCCGTAGGCCATGATCTAATTTTCGGATTGCCACATCAAACATTGGAAAACGTAGATTTTACCATTCAAAGAACCAAAGAATTGATGCCGGATCGCTTGGCGTTCTATAGTTATGCCCACGTGCCCTGGTTAAAGGGCAATGGGCAAAGGGGATTTATGGATTCCGATTTACCTACGGCTGCACAGAAAAGAGACCAATACGAAACTGGTAAACTACTGCTGCAACAAGCAGGCTATCATGAGATTGGGATGGATCACTTCGCCTTGCCAAAAGACACGCTATATAAATCTATGACAGCAGGCACCTTACATCGTAATTTTATGGGATATACTGCATCAAAGACCCAATTGATGATTGGCCTCGGTGCTTCCAGTATCAGCGATAGTTGGTATGGTTTTGCCCAAAACGTAAAAGGTCTGGAGGAATATTTACACCTCGTGGAAAGCAATATTATCCCTATCTTTAAAGGACATATTTTGAACCGTGAAGACACTATAATCAGAAAACATATCTTGAACCTAATGTGTAGGTTAGCTACCAAATGGGATAGTCCTAATATGAATTTTCCCGATGTGGAAAGTGTGGTGCATCGGCTTGGCGAAATGGAGAAAGATGGTTTGGTCACTATTGCCAATAATGGGCTGACGGTAACTGAAGAAGGTAGGCCTTTCATCCGGAACATTTGTATGGCCTTCGATCTTTTACTACATAGAAAGGTCCCAGAAACGAATTTGTTTTCAATGACTATATAGCATTTAGCGCTCACCTTAAACCCAATATTATGAAAAACATAATTGTACCTGTAGATTTTTCAGAACAATCAGAATATGCATTGAAAGTGGCTGCTTCCTTGGCTAAAAAGCATGGTTCGGAAATATTGGCGCTGCATATGTTGGAACTGAACCAAGCAATGATATCTTCAGAAGATGGATTTCATCCCGAGCAAACTGTTTTTTTAATAAAGCTGGCGGAAAAAAGATTTAAACAATTTTTAGACAAAGATTATTTAAATGGGATAAAGGTAACCCCGATAATTAAACATTTCAAGGTGTTCAGCGAGTTGAACGAAATCGCCAAAAAACACACTGCAGATTTGGTGGTGATGGGTTCGCACGGAGCGGATGGGCTAAAGGAAATATTTGTGGGTTCGAATGCCGAAAAGGTAGTGCGCAATGCAGGCATACCTGTACTGGTCATCAAGGATGATTTGAAGGATTTCAAAATCGATCGTTTCGTTTTGGCCAGTAATTTTAAGGAGGAGAGCCTTGCTGCCTTTCGCAAGGCAAACGATTTTGCAGCAATGCTTTCGGCAGAGTTGAGCTTGGTTTTCATCAATGTTCCAGGAGAGGATTTTCTAAGTACCAAAGATGCCTATCAAAGGATCAACCAATTTCTTCAACAAGCGAATGCGGGCCAAGAAGTTGAAATTTATTGCGACTATAGCGTAGAAAAGGGCATCCTAAACTATAGCCAATCCATAAGTGCCGATCTAATAGGAATCCCTACGCATGGGAGAAAAGGACTTTCCCATTTCTTTATGGGAAGCATTGGGGAAGATGTTGCCAACCATTCCAAAATACCCGTGGTGACCTTTAAAATTTAGCTGGTCTATTTTTGCAAAATGTACAGTACGAAAGGCATGCCACTAGCGGTGTGCCTTTTTATATTTTTGATTATAAAATATTGATATACAATGTTTTGCATACATGATATTTATCATGTTTTCCTTCCTTTTCTGTCTTTACTTTTGGGCATAATTTCTAAACAACGTCTAATGAATTCAATTGTCAAAATTAGTCTATCGCTTATCGTTTTCGCCCTAATAAGTTGTGGGGAAAAAGAAGAAAAGAAAAAAGAAGGGTTCAGTGTCGAAAGACAAAAAACAGAAACACCTGTCGCCTCTGAGACCACAACTATGGAGAATACCGTGAAAGCTTCAGAGCGAATAGATTTAGCGAACAAAGGAACAGGTCCGGTCAAATCTGTGACTTTGAATGCCGAAATTGATCAAACCATGGCAAAACAAGGCGAAGCGGTTTACAATCAAATGTGCATTGCATGCCATAAAATTGGGAAGAAGTTCATTGGACCTCCACCAAACGATATCCTAGCACGGCGCAGCCCGGAATGGGTCATGAACATGATCCTAAATCCCGAAGTAATGGTAAAAGAAGATCCTTTGGCAAAGGAATTAATGGCAGAATTTAATGGAGCGCCCATGGCGAACCAAGGATTGACAGAGGAACAGGCCAGGGCCATATTGGAATATTTCAGAACCCTATAAATAATAACACGATGAAAACCACCAGCAATTTTAAATTTTTGTCCGGGTCGTTGTTACTACTTCTACTAATAAGTAGCTGTAAAAATGAGACCAAGGATCAAAGTACTATTACCAATACCCCTGAATCAATAGCCACCGAGGCTCAAAATCAAGGCCAGGCTTTTATCAAAGATGATGTTTCGAAACCGAACGTGTTGCAGATTGCGATTGGCTCACCTGATCATAGCACCCTGGTGGCTGCAGTACAAGCCGCATCATTGGAAAATGTCTTGGTCAATGCAGGCCCATTAATGGTATTTGCGCCCACCAATGAAGCTTTTGATGCTTTGCCACCCGGAACAGTGGAAGATCTATTAAAACCGGAAAATAAGGATGCCTTGGCCAACATTTTAAAGTACCATGTAACCCCTGGCAATTATAACAAAGATTTTTTGAAGAAATTTAAAAAATTGGGCCAGGCAAACGATCAAAGCGTTGTAGTCGAAATAAAAGGAGAAGATGTATATGTTGGTGGTGCTAAAATAATAGCCAGTATCCCTGCAGGAAATGGGATCGTGCATGTAGTGGATAAAGTAATGTTACCCCCTTCAGAATAATAACAACCAGAAAACAATAAAAATATAACACATGAAAAGATTTAGTTATTTGACAATGAGTATTTTGGGACTAGCGGCGGTACTGACCAGTTGCCAGCCCAAAAGTAAGACGACCAATGGCGCTTTGAGCTCCAATGCGGCGGAAAGAGTATATGTGGCACCAGGAGAGCACGATGAATTCTATGCCTTTCTTTCAGGTGGATTTAGCGGCCAATTATCGGTCTATGGACTGCCTTCCGGTAGGCTTTTTAAAGTAATCCCTGTTTTTTCACAAGACGCTGAAAAAGCATGGGGCTACAATGAGGAAACCAAGCCCATGTTGAATACTTCCCATGGGTTCGTTCCTTGGGATGATGCCCACCACCCGGATATTTCCCAGACCAATGGGGAACTGGATGGCCGCTATGTTTTTATCAATGGAAACAATACCCCACGGATCGCGAAGATAGATTTGACCACTTTTGAAACCACGGAAATCATCGAAGTACCTAACAGTGCGGGCAACCACAGCTCATCGTTTGTGACCGAAAATACTGAATATGTTGTGGCAGGAACCCGTTTTTCGGTACCCATACCACAAAGAGATATGCCCATAAAGGACTACAAAGGTAATTTTAAAGGCTCGCTATCCTTCATTAGCGTGGATCCCAAAGACGGAAGAATGGACATTAAGTTCCAGCTCTTGATGCCCGGGTTCGATTATGATCTTTCACATCCAGGTAGGGGCAAGTCCCATGGTTGGTTTTTCTTTACCACCTATAACACTGAAGAGGCCAATAGCCTATTGGAAGTCAATGCCTCACAGAACGACAAGGATTTTATCGCCGCGGTAAACTGGAAAAAAATAGAGGAATATGTAAACAATGGTGGTGGTACAAAAATGCCAACCAACTATGCGCATAATATTTATGACGATGAAACCCATACGGCTACTTCCACCATGAAAAAAGAAGTTTTGGTGGTAGACCCCACAGAGGTGCCCGGAGCGGTTTATTTCTTGCCTACGCCAAAATCACCCCATGGATGTGATGTTGACCCATCAGGCGAATACATAGTCGGAAATGGTAAATTATCAGCGGACTTGACCGTACACTCCTTTACCAAAATGTTGGCCGCTATCGAAGCTAAAAAATTCGATGGAGAGGCCTATGGCATCCCAATTTTAAAATTCGAAGATGTATTGGCCGGAACGGTGAAAAGCGGTGGATTAGGTCCATTACACTCAGAATTTGATGCAGAGGGAAATGCGTATACCACCTTCTTTATTTCTTCCGAAGTGGTAAAGTGGAAATTGGGAACATGGGAGGTAGTTGACCGACAACCTTGTTACTATTCCGTAGGTCACCTGATGATTCCAGGGGGAAATTCCAGAAAGCCTTTTGGCAAATACGTAGTGGCCATGAACAAGATCACCAAAGACAGGTATTTACCAACCGGACCAGAAGTTACCCAATCGGCCCAATTATATGATATTTCTGGAGAAAAAATGGAATTGCTCTTAGATTTTCCGACCATTGGGGAACCGCATTACGCAGCAGGCATTCCTGCAGATATCTTGGCGAAAAATTCTAAAAAGATCTTCGAACTGTCAAATAATAAGCACAAATATGCAACGACTTCAGACGCCGATGTAAAAGTGGTACGTGAGGGCAAGGAGGTTCACATTTATATGACCACCATCCGAAGCCACTTTAATCCTGATAATATTGAGGGCGTTAAAGTTGGTGATAAGGTTTATTTTCATGTAACCAATTTGGAGCAGGACTACGATGTACCACATGGGGTAAGTATGATTGGGGCCAATACCTCCGAACTATTGATCATGCCAGGTCAAACCGAAACCTTTGTTTGGGAACCTAAACAAGTAGGGGTATGGCCTTTTTATTGCACCGATTTCTGTTCGGCCTTGCATCAAGAAATGCAGGGGTATGTTAGGGTTTCCCCAGCAAGTTCCAATATTGGGCTATCATGGTCTTTAGGGGACTAGATGTACTATAAATATTTTTTTTCAAGCGAAAAGCGGGTTGTGTTCCAAGACCTTCCCGCTTTTTAAACAAATTTTAATTTCCTATACATGAAGAAATCACGGATTATAATGTTCCTGGGTGCCTTGTTGCCTTTATTGCTGTTCGTATTTCCACTTTGGAACATTACATTGGAAGCACCACAATATCCAATACCCTTGGGAATGGATATTTATATCAATGACTTTGCAGATGCCAATCCGCATGATATCAAGAATATCAACCTGATGAACCATTATGTAGGGATGAAATACATTCCCGATGCCATTCCCGAATTTCAAATATTTCCTATTGGGATTATCATTACCACGATCATTGGACTTATTATTGGATTTAAGGCAAACCATAAATGGTATCTCTATTGGTTTATCATGATGGTCTTGGTGAGTGTGGCCGGTTTGTATGATTTTTATTTGTGGGAGCATGATTATGGGCACAACCTCGATCCTAAAGCCATTATGAAATTTACGAATCCGGATGGTACGGCGATGGGTTTTCAGCCTCCGCTTTTTGGTACAAAAGATATATTGAATTTTAGGGCACACTCATACCCGCAACTTGGTGCATATAGTTTGGGCTTGGGCATTGCTTTCGGTTTAATGGCCTATATCGTAGGCAGAAAAGAAAAATAAGTTAATTCCAAACAAAATGGATATAAAGAATTTTATGGGAACTATCTTATTATCCCTGATGGTTACGTCCTTTATGGGTTGTAGGGTAAGTACACAACCTATTGCATATGGAATGGATGGATGCCACTTTTGTAGCATGACCATCATAGATAAGCAACATGCAACCGAAATTGTGACCAATAAAGGAAAAGCTTTTAAATTCGATGCCACGGAATGCATGTTGAACTACTTAAACGAAAATGACGAGACAGAGGTTGCCATGTTTTTGGTCAACGATTTCGATGAACCTGGGGTGCTGATCGACGCTACCAAAGCCACTTACTTAAGGAGTAAAAATATTCCTAGTCCCATGGGCGAGTTCTTATCCGCGTTTGAAAACAAGGAATCTGCCGAAATGGTGAGCGCTGAAAATCAGGGCCAGCTATACACTTGGGACGAGTTGAGGCTACAGTTCAATAAGTGAAATTGTTCGGATAGCCCAAGGTATGGGAAAAATTACTACAACTAAAACGTAACACCATAAAATGAACGAAATTCAAGGCATTATCAACACGCAAAACTATGACAAACTAAAAATTGACAAGCTGGCCAAAAACGGTTCTTATGAAATCTTGCACATCAGCTTGGAAAAAGATGCTATTTTTCCTGAACATACATCGCCCACAAATGCCCAGTTGATCGTATTGGAAGGCGCCATTATCTTTCATATCGGTCAAAAATCCTATCCCCTTAAAAAGCACCAATATTTGAGGTTTGCAAAAGAGGTTAACCATTGGGTACAGGCCATGGAGAATACCAACTTTTTAATCATCCGATAATGCGAAAAGTACAGACCCTTTTTTATATCGGAATGCTATTGGTTGGTGGTAAACTTCAAGCGGAAATCATAGAAATCTGCCCATCCTGTAGGATCTCAACCATCAAGGAAGGCGTTCGGATGGCAGCTGACTTTGATACACTCTTGGTTAAAAAAGCGACCTACCGGGAATATAACATTCAAATTACCAAACCGATAACGATTATCGGTCAGGACTACCCTGTAATCGATGGCGAAGATAAAGGTGAAATAATCACCATACTTTCGGATCATGTAACTGTGGACGGACTTTTCATTATCAATGTCGGAACAAGTTATACCTCAGACTTTGCGGCCATTCGTGTGGTCAAAAGCGAGCATTTTTTGATACAAAACCTCGTGTTGGAAAAATTGTTTTTTGGGATTTACCTTGAGAAATCCAAGAATGGGAAGATCTATCACAACAAGATTCTTGGCGATGCCAAGAATGAGTACAATTCCGGCAATGGAATTCAATTATGGTACTCCCAAAATGTGGTCATAGAACAGAATTTGGTGCAGCACGTAAGGGATGGGATCTATCTGGAATTTTCAGACAACATCACCATCGATAACAACATTAGTTCGAATAACCTACGATATGGACTGCATTTTATGTTTTCGAACGACGATGTTTATATTAACAACACCTTTGAGAACAATGGGGCAGGGGTGGCCGTTATGTTCTCGAAGCGGATTAAAATGAACAAAAATACCTTTAAAAAAAACTGGGGAACCGCTGCATTTGGCGTACTGATCAAGGAAATAAACGATGCCGAAATAAACGGTAATATTTTTGAGGATAACACTGTGGGCATTAATATTGAAGGTTCCAACCGTATAGAGTATAAAAACAATACCTTCAGTAAAAACGGCTGGGCGATCAAAGTTCGGGGGGCCTGTTATGAGAACAAGTTTATCAATAATAACTTTCTATACAATTCCTTTGATATTTCCTATAACAGTAATTTAAACGATAACGAGTTCAATGAAAACTATTGGAGTGACTACACGGGCTATGACCTTGATAAAAACGGAATTGGAGATGTTCCATACCGTCCTGTTAAGTTGTTTTCTTACATTGTAAACCGAACGCCGGAAACCATTGTACTCTTGCGTAGCCTATTTATGGATATCATTGATTTTTCAGAAAAGGTCTCCCCAGTCTTTACACCTGATAAGTTATTGGATTATAAGCCGTTAATGAAAAAAATAAAATGATAAAGATTGAAAATTTACATAAAAAGTTTGGGAAGAACCAAGTGCTTTCCAAATTGGACCTTTCAATCGAAAATGGAGGTATCTTTGCCATCCTTGGACCTAACGGCTCTGGAAAGACTACCCTAATCAAAGCCATGTTAGGGATGGTACTACCGGACAAAGGCAGTATTGCAGTGATGGGCCTTCCTATTAAGAACAAATGGAAATACCGCCAAGAAATAGAATACCTACCGCAAATAGCAAATTTTCCTGGCAACCTTAAGGTAAAAGAATTGATACGGATGATCAAAGACTTGCGCCAAAGACCAAGTGAGGAGCAGAAACTGATAGCATTATTCGGTCTTGAACCTTTTTTGGATAAAAAATTGGCCAACCTATCCGGGGGCACCAAACAAAAAGTGAACCTTGTGCTTACTTTAATGTTCGATTGTCCTTTGATTATCCTGGATGAGCCTACTAATGGCTTAGACCCCGCCTCCGTAATCCAATTAAAGAAATTGATACAACAGGAAAAAGTCAAAGGGAAGACGATATTGATAACCTCACATATAATGCAGTTTGTGGAGGAAGTTGCAGATGAAATCGTTTATCTCCTAGAGGGAAATATCTATTTTAAGGGCAGCTTGGAAGCACTCAAAACCAAAACCCAACAGCACAATTTTGAACATGCCATTGCGGCCATTGCAACCCACAATACCAATGCTTAAGATCCTAAAATATAGTTTTTACGATTTGATCCGCAGTCGATGGAGTTATGTTTATTTCCTGTTCTATCTGTTATTGGGATTTGTACTCCTTTTTTTGAACAATGACCTTTCTAAAGCGGTAATCACCTTAATGAACGTAATTATTGTATTGGTACCGCTGATAGGCACGATCTTTGGGGTCATGTATTTCTATAATTCCAAGGAGTTTACTGAACTGTTGTTGGCACAGCCCCTAAAACGGTCCTCTATCTTTTTGGGGCAATATTTTGGCGTCGCAGGTTCTTTAACCTTGAGTTTGGTATTGGGACTTGGAATTCCTTTTGTCCTTTACGGGCTTTTTAGAAGTGAAGCGATTTGGGATTTTTCGCTCTTATTGGTAACAGGGGCATTTCTGACGCTCATTTTTACTGCTTTGGCCTTTAATATCGCCCTAGCCAACGAAAATAAAATTAAAGGATTTGGTTATGCCGTGCTGCTATGGCTTTTTTTGGCCGTGGTATATGATGGGTTGTTCTTGATGTCGTTAATAATGTTTGAAGAATATCCATTAGATTCATTTTCCCTGGTTGCCACCATGTTCAACCCTATTGACCTATCCCGCACGCTGATTCTTTTAAAATTGGATATTTCGGCACTTTTAGGCTATACAGGTGCCGTTTTTAAGCAATTTTTTGGTACTTCCCGAGGTTTTGTTATTTCCCTTTTAATGCTAGTGCTCTGGACGGCAATACCAATATGGAGGCTGTCATATTTGGCAAAAAGAAAGGACTTCTAGGTTTCGTTTCTGTGTTCGTAGATTTTCATAAACAACATGGTCGACATTTTCTGTGCCCGGTTTTTAGCGATCCATGCCGTTTCACCCTCAAAAAGTTCATCGATGGTGGCAAACCAAGCGTTCAACCACAACCCAAAATGCTCGGAGGTAATGGTGTGTTTCATTTTATCATCCACTTCTTGATGCGCGGTTACCGGATTACCATAATATTTTCGTTTTAGGAAGAGTTGTGTCTCCCAGAAATCGGTCAATAAATCCAAATGGGTTTCCCAATCAATGATAATGCTGTTAAAAATAGGACCGAGTATCGCGTGGGCCCGAATTTTTGTATAGAATGTTCTGACGAGGAGGGAAACATCTTCCCTGGTCTTTATATCACTTTTTTGCATTATTCAAATTTTGGTTAACGTTTGAACCTTTCAAAAGCATCCTTTGTCAATTGTTCTTGATGATTTGGATGTGCTATTGAAATCAGTGCTTTGGCCCGTGCCTGTAAATTTTTACCAAATAAGTTGACCACGCCATATTCTGTGACCACGTAGTGCACATGGGCCCTAGTGGTGGTAACGCCCGCACCTTGTTTTAAATAAGCGGTGATTTTTGAGTCACCCTTCATCGTGGTGGAGGGCATAGCAAAAATAGGTTTTCCACCTGTTGACAATGAGGCCCCACGGATAAAGTCGACCTGGCCGCCAACACCAGAGTATTGCCTGGTTCCAATGGTATCTGCGCATACCTGTCCGGTAAGGTCAATTTCTATCGCACTGTTGATGGCGGTAACCTTGGGATTTTTACGGATGATCGCAGTATCATTTGTATAGGCGGCTTCCTTGAAATGTACAGAGGGATTGTCATCGATAAAATCATATAACTTTTTGGAACCGACAGCAAAGCACCCCACTATTTTTTGTGTCTTTACTTGTTTGTCCTCCCCAGTTATTACGCCACTTTCCACAAGGGGCAGTATTCCATCGGAAAACATTTCGCTATGAATACCCAAACGTTTATGGTTTCCCAAATAACCCAAGGCAGCGTTTGGTATATTTCCGATTCCCATTTGCAAGGTGGCACCATCTTCAATGAGGGAGGCGACGTTTCTACCGATTTGCTGTTCCGTGGAACTGGTCGACAAGTTTTCATGTAAGTGGATTGGGGTATTTACCTCAATGGCACAATCGATATTTTTAATATGGATGATGCCATCTCCATGGGTTTGGGGCACATTGGGATTGATTTGGGCAACCACTTTTTTTGCGGATTGTATGGCGGGCAAAGTAACGTCGACCGAAACACCAAGCGAACAATAGCCGTGTTTATCGGGCGGCGAAACCTGAACAATGGCTACATCCAACGGTAAAATATTTCTTCGGAATAATAAATGTATTTCGCTCAGAAAAATTGGGATATAATCTCCCTGTATGGTATTGACCACATTACGCACGTTGCTACCAACGAAACAGCTGTTCATCCGAAAACTCTTGCTATATGGTAGTTGTGTGTATTTGGCATCCCCTTCGGTGTGAATGGAAATGATTTCGATATCTTTTAACTCCCCATACCTTTGGCACATGGCATCGATCAATACATTCGGGGTCATTGCCGCTCCTTGCAGAAAGACACGGTCTCCAGATTTTATAAGTGCTGCGGCTTCGGCAGGGGTAACTATTTTCATAGGTGTTAGGTTCATTTTTAATTAGTAAAATAGAAGGACGTTTCCATACATGGTAGGTTAACGTTTACCTGGTAATAATGGTTTGGTACAAATAGGTTAAACATCAAATGACCGGTACCGATGACAACGCATCCATCATAAATCGATGCAATTGATGCATTTGGGGCTTACCCGTACGTCGACCCATCCTTCCAAAGATATATAGCACGATCCATAAAAGTACGGAGAATACCATCAACCCGATCTGAAGTCCATACGGGTGCTGGAGCGATGCACTGGAATAGGCCCATATTCCTAGTACAATGAATAAGGTGGCCACACCAAAGTGGAGGAACATAAAAAAGGTCCATAAGGCAGGGCTGGGCCCAAATAGGCCGAACAGTTTACATTTTTTTTCTGCTGTATCCATGATTTCCAACTGCAGTTGAGGTGACCAAAAATGGCTATGTTGACGATTGAATTTGATAAAAATATGATCATCGATCTGCTTGACCAAGAAAGGTTCTTTTGCAGCTTTGGACAAAATATTGAGTATGGTCTCCTTTGATTGTGAAAATTCCAATTGAAATCTTGGCCTAAGAACAATCTCGTTGGGTAAGATTTTCATTTCCTAGCGTTTAACGGATTAATCATGACATTCGAGTTGGGCTGAAACGACTTCAACCACAAGTTTGGGGGATACGTAAGGAATACCTAGACCTAAACCGCGTACGATAAAAAGAATGCCGATGGCCACCACAAAGACAGGGATCAATTTCTGGATGCTTCGTTTGGCCGTTCCTTTTAAAAATCCACTAAAATATATGGCCGTCGTCATTAGCGGTATGGTACCGATGCCAAACAAGAGCATATAGAAGGCCCCTTCCTTAGCGCTGCCCATGGCAATCGCTCCTAAAAGCGCCATGTAGACCAAGCCACAGGGAAGAAATCCGTTTAAAAAACCAATGGTCAGAAACGCATCGTTCGTTTTCTTTTTTAATGCATTTCCCAAGCTGGATTTAACTTTTGAGATTAGCTGATAGATGGGATTGGAGAAACGCGCAGTGCCAAATATTTTAAATGGAAATATCACTGCAATTATCATCAAAATGCCAATGGCAATGGAAAGCTTTTGCTGCATCCCAAAAACATATAATCCCTTTCCCAAAAAACCAAATACAAATCCGATCAGCGAATAGGAAAACAATCTTCCAAAGTGATATATAAAAATTTGTGTAAACTTTCTGGTATTGTTGCTTCTATCAACGGGCAACAAAAATGCAATGGGGCCACACATCCCAACGCAGTGAAGGCTTCCCATGAATCCCAGTATGATGGATGATAGCAACATAATTATTTATTAATTCCTCTTCGCGCTCTAATAGTATTAAGGAGCATATATCCCTCAAGCAAGACCCGTTATTTGAGTGTTTGCTTGGCTACTTCGCCAAGAGGTAATTGCCCAGAATCATGGATCTACATTAGGATCAGTACATAAGACGTTCTTTGTGCATATAACGCTCACTCCCGTATTGCCAGGAAACCTTGATGTCCCATCGACCACCCAACAAACGTTTGTCAGGTATGCGCAAATGTGCATCGGACAGACGTATGGGAAAGTCAAAATCCAACTTTTTATTGGAGGGTCTGTAAAGCGACACTGTTCCTTGAACTTTTTGGGGATCGAAATTCTCAGGAAAAATCAACAGCAATCCATCCGCCGTTTTCTGCACTGTTATTTTGGCATTTTTATTGCCGTTTCGTATTTCATCAATTTCTTTTTGATAACCCAGTTCTTCCTTATAATAGTTTTCAGTCACGAGTTCATGATTCGAATTATCGTCCATGTTCATGCGAACGATAAAGAATAATATAAAGCTGATAAACCCTATAAATGCCATAACGATACCTGTTCCCCAATTTATTTTCATGATTTTAATTTTTATTTGCCTTCCCTTTCTAATAGGTATTCCATTATTGTTCTTTTTTCTGTCATTGCGGGCTTGTCTGCCAAAGGCGGATGAAGCGCGGCGATCAATTTAATTGCACCACCACCAATTTGAGATTTTGCTTTGTGCCTCATTTATAGCTCCTGGGCCCTAAAAAAACAGTGGTGGTGGTTTCGATCTGCTTACCATGGCTGTACACCCCGATTTTGAGGTTCTCTTTGTCTCCACTCAAGGCCGATTGATTTATTTCTATGAACAAGGTACCCTCAGCCAATTGTTGCGCTGGAACCTTAAAGTCTTCATGTCTTACTAAAGCTATAGTACCTTTGTGCGATAATAGTTTGAAATTGACATCATCAATGTCTTTGGTGGTCTTGTTGACCAGCTTGTAAGTGAACACATTGCTGATAATATTACCTTCTTTATGTTCGTATAATTGCCCGGGCAGTCTTAGAATATTGGCTTCCAAGTCATTACGCAAAAAGAGCATACCAATAAATACTCCTGTGAGTATGACTAGGACAGCGGTATATCCTTTTAAGCGTGGGGTAAATTTGAATTTTTCCTTTTTTACGATCTCATCTTCGCTGGCATAGCGTATCAGTCCCTTCGGCAGGTGCACCTTCTCCATAATCGTATCGCATTCATCGATGCACGCTGTACAGTTCACACATTCGAGTTGTGTCCCATTCCGGATATCGATTCCCGTTGGACAAACATTTACACATTGAAAGCAATCAATGCAATCCCCATGTCCCAAAGATTGGCGGTCTTCGCCCTTTCTGAATTTTTTACGTCCGTTTTCCGCCTCCCCGCGTTGATGATCATAAGCAACTACAATAGATTTATTATCGAGTAAAACCCCCTGCATCCTGCCATATGGGCATGCGATGATACATACCTGTTCGCGAAACCATGCGAAAATGAAATAGAAAACAGCGGTAAAAATCATGAGCGAAGCCAGTGTGCTCACATGCCGCCAAGGTCCGTCAGTAATATATTGGACCAATCGGTCGCTGCCTATCAAGTAGGCCAAAAATACATTGGCAATCAAAAATGAAATGATAGAAAAAATGACCCATTTGGTCACTCGTTTCCTTATTTTTTCTGCATTCCATTCTTGTCTGTCCAGTTTAATTTGGGCGCCCCGGTCGCCATCGATCCAATATTCGATCCTTCTAAAAACCATTTCCAAAAAGATGGTCTGAGGGCACATCCACCCACAAAAAATACGACCAAAAGCGACCGTGAAGAGCGCGACAAAGATGACCCCGATAATCATTGAAATAACGAACAAATGAAAGTCTTGTGGCCAAAACG
Organism: Flavobacteriaceae bacterium; assembly: GCA_037969055.1. GTDB lineage: Bacteria > Bacteroidota > Bacteroidia > Flavobacteriales > Flavobacteriaceae > Pelagihabitans. Next base: position 21,422 of record JBBKWR010000159.1, read on the forward strand.
GAAATCCAAAAATATTAAAACGACGTTCCAATACATTGAACATCAAAAATTGATTGCCATTGATTTTCACAAAAGGGGCCGCAACTAAAAATGCCAATAAAAAGTAACTAACATACTTACGGTATTCGTAAAAATTACCACTTGGCTTTTTCGGAAAAATCCAAGCCCGCTTGCCATCTTCGGCGATGGTGCCTATCGAATCCCTAAAATTTTCCGTGTCTTGTGACATCGTGGTTTCTTGTGTTATCTTTCTAAAGATGCAATCAGTTTATGATTATGATTGATGAATCTTTAACTGGCTCTGGTGCCTGCTCTGTTGGGATGCCTTTGTCAGGTGTATTCGGATCCACCCAAATCTCGCCCTCCGGGGCCTTTGGATTCGCTGGCGTTTTCCCGGTTATCTCAACGAGGATATAACTGGCAACTTGTGCCATTTCCACGGGCTTTAAGGTTTGTTTCCATGCAATCATGCCCTTTCCATCCCGTCCTCCTTCAGAAATCGTATGGAAGACATCTTTGATGCCTCCCCCTAATATCCAATGGTTGTCCGTTAGGTTGGGCCCGATTCCCCCACCTCCATCAGCCATGTGACAGGCAATACAATTGACTTCGAAAATTCCTTTGCCTGCCGCGATATCAACGGGTTCGGTCAATAACGTCACCGAATTCGCATCCACTAGATCCTTAGCGGTTTTTTTATAAGCTTCAATTTCCATTTGTGCGGCTGCCACCTCCTGTTGATATTCAAGATCTTGGTTATAATCGTTGAATATATGAAAGCGTGCCAAATACACAACCCCAAAAATTATGGTGGCATAGAACATGTATACCCACCACGGTGGGAGCTCGTTATCGAGCTCACGGATGCCGTCATAATTATGATCCAATATAATTTCACCCTCTTCCTCTATAGGTTTGGATCCAAGGAGTTTTTTGTAAATACGCTTACCCCATGACCATTCCCAAGTTTTGGCCTGAGTGGCCAAATAAC
>JBBKWR010000160.1:0-3129 GCA_037969055.1 Flavobacteriaceae bacterium
CTTTACCCGCCGTGCCGAATATTCAAGAAGTCGATACCAAGGATTCAATTGCCTTGGAAAAAACTAAAATTGATTCCCCGACCAAGGGAGAATCTTTTTCAAAACTAGCAGTTGGTGACCGGTTTGATGGGGGTATTATTTTTGCCATTGATCATGCCAACAAAATTGGTAAAATCGCCCATAACAAAGATGCTGGTCCAATGCCATGGATAAATGCCATGAAAATTCATGAGCAATTAGGGGAAGGATGGAGATTGCCCACTTTAGTGGAATTAGAGAAAATGTATCAAACTATTGGACAAGCAGAAACCAATAGCGGGCAATTTGTTGATGAATTGTATTGGAGTTCAACTTCTTATGATGATTACCAGGCTCGGCTGCTACGATTTAGCGATGGTAATACATCATATCACTATAATAAAAGTGGGGAATACCGAAAATTTCGGGTTAGGGCCATCCGGGATTTTGGTCAGTAACTCGCCGAATTATAATAAGAGACTTAGAATCAGTTAATAATCTTTAAAATAAAAGGTCAAGGCCATTCAATACATTTTTTAACTTTTATGGTATCATCGATCGAGAGATTGTCCCTTGGTTAAAATGGCTTCTATTTTTTTAATTCAGTAAATTCATTATCAAGAGGTTTAACACAATACCCGATTAATCTAAGTATATTCAAAATAACACTGACATATAGCGCAAGTCTTAATAAATCGACCAAATATGTACAAAGCAATTCCGCAAAACTTGTTGATTTCATTCCTGGCGCTTGGGGCAGCTTATATTATGGTCAGCGGTTCCTTTAGTGATTTGGATCATATGGTAATTCTTGACAAGTATGTACAGCAAACGGAGGATACACTCAAAAACAGTCCATGCGAGCAATTTGAAATCCCCAATTATCAGGCCTACAAGATTTCAGACCCGCCGACCATCGATGGGCGGCTTGATGAACTTGAATGGCAACTAGCCCCACAATCTCCCAATTTCAGGGATTTAATTACAGGGTCTGAGACCGTTCATGACACGCGTGCCGCTGTGTTATGGGATGATGAATATCTTTATGTAGGGTACTGGATAGAAGAGCCAGACCTACAGGCAAGTATTACGGAGCGAGATGGGTTGATATATCAGAATAATGATGTGGAATTATTCATCGCTGGGCAGGATGCCTACTACGAATTTGAAATTAATTCCTTTGGTACTATATACGAGGTATTTTTTATTTGGGAAGAAGCCTATAAGAAAGGAGGCTTCGATAAAGTGGAAGGGTTGGGGCTTGGCGAACCTGGCCGAAGGGCATTTAATGGTGTTGGCTATAAAAACCATCCCAGGGGGCCAAGAATGGGCTTTTTTAATTGGGATCTCAAAGGATTGCAGAGCGCTGTTTTCACCGATGGTACTATCAATGATAACAAAGATCGAGATCGGGGATGGACGGTTGAACTGGCGTTACCATGGTCAAGCATATCAATTTTAACCAAAGGAGATAGCCGTAGTGTTCCGCCCTTGCCAAATGATATTTGGCGGATGGATTTCTCGAGATTTAACCAATACAAAGAAGCAGCGCCTGCGAAGGATTCAGGAAGTTGGGCTTGGAGTCCTCATGGGATATGGGATTCGCATGTGCCCGAATGCTTTACTTTCGTCACTTTTTCCGAAGAACCTGTGGGTAATCGGCCAGATCATTAAAGTAGAATAACAAGTCGGTTTGGCCGTTGACGGATCACAGCGCCTTCCGATTGCCTTGGACTATTTTTGCAAGATTCGTGAGGCTTTTTGGCTTCATGGCCGACAAAGAGATTTTCGGAAGCTATGTGACAGGGAACATTTATACAATATCCTATTTGTAGGTCTTTAAATTAATGCGCCATTGGTATTTTTTAAATAGCAGAATGAACAAAATCAGGTTTAGATGCTTGGCGTTTAATTTTTCCTTGAATTTAATGGAGGATTTATTGAAGTATGCGCTAATGCTGTATAGCCTGTCTTTCCCCATTTCCTTCAGAAATTGATAGCTTTGATAACGCAAATAGGGAGCCAAGTTCTTGCCCCGATATGTTTCAAAGGTATACATATTAAGTAGGTACGCTTCATTTGGCTTGAGGTCTATAGGACTGCCCTTATAAACAATATCATTAAGAGCGATAAACATAAAGGCAGCTATATCGTTTTTGTGCCGCAGGCAGATACACATTTGGCCGTTTTTAAAACCTTTGAGCAACTCTTCCGCTTGTCTGTCTTTGAGTCTTTCACACAATCGCCGCAATTCTTCAAAATCCAGATGTTCAACTAGGTATTCCGAGGCATCTCCTTTGATTTTTGGTAAACTGCAATCACCCGCACCTTCCAATACCCAATAAACAGGATCAATATCGAATCCGATTAGCGCCAGTCGATTTCTGGCTCCAAATAGGAAAAGGCCATTTTTAACGACCTTCCAATACCACCTTACTTTAGCTAAAGGGCCCTTGTGAGTTTCCATAAATTCTCTAGATTAACCCTTATAGTTACGGCCATATTTGCCATTTCCCGGTTCCAACAGCATTTTTTTTCTAAATTGCTGGGGCGTCATGATCGCTCTTGAGTTGGCCGTTGCAATGGTATGGATTCTCTTGATCATATCCATATTGCTAGCGAGCTTCGTTCGAGCGGTATCGTACCAAATATTATCTTCCAGACCGACCCTGACACCACCGCCAATGGCTATGGAAAGCGAATTCATTTGCAATTGGGCATTACCTATCCCCGCCAAACTCCATATTGATTTTTCTGGGAGATCTTTGATCATAACACCAGTATGCAATAGATCTGCCTGGGCACAGGCAATATTGCCAAATAAAAGATTAAAATAATAGGGTGCCTTTATCAACGCCTTGGTTTCCAGATATTTCGCATAATTGATCATTCCACTATCAAATACTTCAAGTTCCGGTACAATTCCCTTTTCCATCATTGTCCTCGCCAGGTCCTGAATCATTTTAGGGGAATTAATACTGGCTATATTATTGAAGTTTAGGGAGCTGAGCGTTAAACTTCCCATATCCGGTTTTAGTGCACCTTCAAGGAACAATGCATCGGTTCTTTGCTCCAGTTTATTGAAATTCCGTCCACTGAGCGAAACGCAAA
>JBBKWR010000161.1:0-4690 GCA_037969055.1 Flavobacteriaceae bacterium
TACGATTAAAGTTTGCTGTCCAGGTTGATGTAGTCCAAAAATTCCCGACGCACGGCTTCTTCTTTGAATTTTCCTCCGTATTCGGCCGTTACCGTGCTGCTCTCAAAATCGCGAATTCCGCGGGAATTGACACAAAGGTGTTTGGCATCGATCACGCAGGCTACGTCTTTGGTCCCCAATACATTCTGTAGCTCCCGTACGATTTGTATGTTCAAGCGCTCCTGTACCTGTGGCCTTTTAGCATAATAATCCACGATCCTGTTCATTTTTGAGAGTCCCACCACGGTCCCGTTTGAGATATAGGCTACATGTGCCTTACCAACAATCGGGAGCAAATGATGCTCACACGTGGAATAGACGGTGATGTTCTTTTCCACCAACATTTCGCCGTATTTGTACTTGTTTTCGAAGGTCGATGACTTGGGCCTTCGGTCGGGGTGGAGCCCGCCGAATAATTCTTTCACGAACATTTTGGCCACCCTGTTTGGGGTTCCCTTAAGACTATCGTCATCCAGATCAAGCCCCAAGGTGAGCATTACTTCCCTTATATTTTCCTTGATACGCTCTATTTTTTCTTCATCCGTCAAGACAAAGGCATCGTTGCGCATAGGAGTGTTCTCCGAGGTGGAAACATGTCCATTTCCCATTTCATCAATTTGCTCTTCCAATGTACTTTTTATTTTCATAATGACCTGAACTGATACGAAAGGCAAAGATATACATATTATGGCACTTTATGCCCCAATTCCCCCGTTACACAACATAAATTAGTGTTAACGGAGCGTGCTGTTTATTTTTACAAGTTCCAGAATTATACCTATTTATGACGCGTGTTGGTATTCTAGTTATAATACTTTTTATCGTCGGAACAGCAACCAATTGGGCCCAGATCTCGCCAGATTGTGGCGGTGCGGTGCCCATTTGTAGCAATACACCATCCAATGGGGGTACCAACGGCTATGGTGCCGATGATTTTGGGGGTGCCGCAGCAAGTGGATGCTTGGAGATGACCTTGTCGGGCGCTATAGAATCAAATTCTGCATGGTACCGCTTTAGAACTGGAGCTGCTGGACAATTGGGCTTCAATATTGGTTTTAATGCCGCTGAAGATTGGGATTTCGCACTCTATAAAGCCACCGATTGTAACAATTTGGGAGACCCTATCCGATGTAATTTCTTTGATAATTCTGATGCCAATAGTTTCGTGGGCGTTGGGGAAGATCCATCCGGTAATGCTGCGAATTTTCAATATGAAGCTTGGCTCGATGTCCTCCCTGGGGAAGATTACTATCTGCTGATCAACAATTTTAGCAATACCAATTCAGGATTTTCCATACAATTTTCAGGAAATATTTTCGCCACCAACCCTTATGATGCCCTCGATTGTTCAATTATCAGTAATCTTTTGGGTCCTCCGATATCGGCCTGCGAGGGCGAAAATGTCACTTTGGATGCCACCACCGCCGGCGCAAGCACCTATAATTGGTTCGAAGATAACGGCACTGGTTATGTACCCATTGTCGGCGAAAACAATCCTACCCTAGTGGTGACGTCCTCCGGTAACTACAGGGTACAGGTGATCATTCCTGGCGGTAGTAATATTATCAGCGAGGTGCAGGTCGCTTTTTCTATGGTACCCTCGGCTTTTCCGATAAGCGATGATGCTTCTTGTTCTGGATTGGATACCTATGACTTGACACAAAAAAATGCAGAAGTGCTGGGGTATCAGGATCCCACTCAATTTGTGGTCAGCTATTACAGCACCTTGGGAGATGCGAACAATGCTACCAATGTTCTTCCCAAACAATATCCAACTCAAAATGGTGCACAGACCATTTATGTACGCGTGTCTTCCGTAGATAACCCAAATTGCTTTGATGTCTCAGAACAGTTTCAATTGATCAATTTGGAAACTCCGAGTATGGACTTTCCCGCTGAAGCCTTTCTTTGTGGTAACAATGGGCCGGTAGTGATCGGTTTTAGTACTGCATTGGCAAACCATACGTATCTCTGGGATACTGGAGAAACAACACCTGGACTTAGCGCCTCCCAGCCTGGATCTCATACGCTGACAGCGACACATTCACAAGCAGGCGTGAGTTGTTCTGAATCAAAAACTGTTACAGTGGTCATCTCCAATCCACCTAAAATAATCGATATTGAAATTGAAGACCTCCAAAAAAATAACACGGTCACCATCTTTACGGAATCCCAAGAACAATATGAGTATCAAATGGATGGGGGCGCATTTCAATCCCAAAACGTGTTCACCAACGTTGCGCCTGGAATGCACACGGTTACCGTAAATGATCCCAAGGGATGCGGTGCAGTTTCGGAAGATATATTGGTTGTGGGATTTTTTAAGTTTTTCACCCCCAATGGCGACAATAAAAATGACACTTGGCAAATTTCCGGGGTCTCTAATTTGGAAAAGCCGGAAGTATTTATTTATGACCGATTTGGAAAGTTGTTGAAACAAATTCTTGCAGGCGATACCCGGGGATGGGACGGTACAATGGACGGCAAGCCCATGCCAGAATCAGATTACTGGTTCAAATTAAATTATATCGATAGCGACGGACAGCCCTCTACCGCCAAATACATCAATAATCATTTTTCACTTAAGCGTTAAAAACGTCTTTCCTTTTTCTATAGGCGCATTTCATCGATAAACGGCAGTAAATCGCGTTAAAACATAATAAAAAGTGGGTATTGGCAGTTATTACAATCAACCAATGGTATGTTAATTAGCCCCACTACCTATGCGAAGACCGATTTCCGTATGTTTTATATTGCTTTGCATGATAGGGCTGCATGCCCAGAATTCTCCTGATTGCAGGACCGCCATCCCGATTTGCGCAGATGTGCCGGTTATGGGTTTTACCGATGGGGCTGGTGATATCGAAGATTTTGACCCCAATGTCATACTCCAAACTGGTTGTTTGGAAAAAGGGAGCGTGAGCAATGCCAACATCGAAAACAATACTACTTGGTACGTTTTTCGGGCCGGTACCGGAGGACAAGTCGGGTTTGATATCGAAGCCTTGCCCAGTTCTGGCAGTACCGTCACCGCAGAATTGGATTTTGCCGTCTATGGCCCTGATACCAACTGTGCGGACATCGGTAATGGCACCGCACAACCGATCCGCTGCAATTACGAGGTGAACACAACCAATTTTACCGGTTTAGGGGTAAATCCTGCCAATGGTGATGTTGGCGCCCCATCGTTGACGCAAAATTTAAATACCTACGACGAGTACTTAGACGTATTACCAGGAGAGATATACTATATCCTGATCAACAACTTCAACACCAACTTTAATGGTGACCCAGAACCCTTTATGTTCACTTTTACCGGTACTTCCGTCGCGGCAGATCAAAACAATGCGATCGACTGTACCCTAAGGGACGAATTTTTGGGGTTGGACATCATCGCTTGTGAAGGCGATCCGGACATTACCTTAAGTGCATTGAACTCCCCAGCCGGAAGTGATATCGCATCTGTTAATTGGACGGTCGATTATGATGACGACGGAACAGTAGATGCTACCCTTACCGGATCTGGACCATTTGGAGCAGAATACGTGGTTACAAGTCCTAATTCTGGGCGATACTTTGCAGAAATATCCACCATTTCGGGAACGCCACCGACCGTCGCCGATGTTGGCGGAATTTTGATCACCTTTTACGGCATACCGGTCTTGGACCCTATCAACGGCGTAACGATTTTAGAAGATATATTGGATGACAACACCCGTACGAACAACGTTGAATTTTTGGTAGACGGGGACAGCAGTTACGAATATGCCATTAACGGTGGTGCGTTTCAGGATGACCCTGTATTCACCAATATCCCGGTAGGCATTAATACCGTGATCATCAATGACAAAAATGGTTGCGGCATCACGGAACCCATCGAGTTTTTGGTGGCAGGATACCCCAAATTTTTTACCCCCAACAATGATGGTGTCAATGATCAATGGTTGGTGTACGGCATTGAAACGCTAACGGGTCCGGAAATCTACATTTTTGATCGATACGGAAAATTGCTCATACAGCTCGATCCCAACTCCGGTGGCTGGGATGGTACTTATAATGGTAGGCCAATGCCTTCCACAGATTATTGGTTCAAGCTAGATTTCTCGAGATTGGAGGAAGATATTATGGTCGCGAGGACCATACGATCTCATTTTTCGTTAAAGCGCTGAAAAAGGCCGGATAAGATCCGGCCTATATTTTATATCATGTAGCTTTGCCTAGAAATTAAAGGTATACGCCAAGGTCACGCTTGTATTTATCCTATTGAGCATCGCGGGAGTCGTCAAACCAGTGTCGAACAAACGTTGTGACACATCCTGATCGGTCCGGTTCACCGCTAGGTCTAATTTACTTCCGCCAAAATCATAGCCCACACCGGCCGATAGGCCATAGAGATCACCAATCGTGTTTCCATCTGCATACGGACTCTGTTCAAATCGGTATCCGCCCCGGAGGCTAAAGCGCTCTATACGGTATTCCCCTCCGACCCTTATCGATGACGTCGCTACCAATTGAGTTGAAATAACGTTGTTCACCACTGCAAAGCTTGGGTCACTGGTTGGCCTTAATTCTGCCTGCGACATATCTTGGTAACCATAATCAAGGCTCAAGAGGCCGTTCTTGCCAAAAATAAAGGCTAAACTTGCCGTCA
>JBBKWR010000162.1:0-7573 GCA_037969055.1 Flavobacteriaceae bacterium
TCTTCCCAGCGCGGGCGGGATTTTGCAATTATTTTAAAAAGTTTGGAGGCCTTGGGTTATGCGGTGGAATGGCGCGTTATCAACGCAGCGGACTATGGTATGCCCCAAAGAAGAAGGCGTATATTTATAATGGGGTACCATCAATCCTCACCCCTCTATAAAAAGATCCAAAAAGCCGATCCTTCCCAGTGGGTCCAGCATCAAGGTGCGCTTGCTAACGCGTTCCCAGTAGAGCGTCCCCAAAAAAATTACGATCCATTTAAAATTGCGGGTGATCTAGTGTCCGTATCGGAAACCTTCAACAGTGATCAGCGCTTGTCCCCATTTCAAAATAGTGGTGTTTTTGTAAAGGGTTGGGTCCATAGCTTTAAAACCAAGCCATTATATGACGGCACAACTATGGTCTTAGGGGATGTGCTCCAAAACGAGGTGGTCTCACAAAGTTTTTTCGTCCCGGAGGAAGATCTTGCAAAATGGGAATATCTAAAAGGGGCCAAAAAGGAAACGCGCATGGCCCAAAGTGGTTTTGCTTATCATTATGGGGAGGGTGGGATGGTGTTTCCCGACCCACTTGAAAAGGCTTCCCGCACCATAATTACCGGGGAGGGCGGAAAATCGCCGTCCCGATTCAAACACGTGGTCAAAACCCCTAAAGGTCTTCGCCGATTGACCCCTATTGAGCTCGAACGTTTAAATATGTTCCCGGATAACCATACCCAGTTGGAGGGGATACGTGATGCGAAACGGGCCTTCTTTATGGGCAATGCTTTGGTGGTCGGCGTTGTCGAAAAAATTGGGGCTTCATTGTCCAAAATAATCCCCTTCCCCGTCATAAAATAGGGTAAACCTTCATTAATTACCTTGCGCGATACTATTTGATTACCAACCGCTTGGTCGTTTCTGATCGGCCAGGGGCGGCCCCATACCATTGAATCGATCGTTCATCGATAAAACTTATATTTACAAATAGATTTTGTTGATGCTATCGCGATTCTTGCAATTGCACAATGGACCAAGGGGTCGGTTTTCTGTTAAGGGTGCCCAATACCGTAAAATCCCAAGACTGGGAAACAGCTTTTAGATAATGTGTAAGGCATTCGCCTTGACGAACCTTATAAAGCACTGAACAGTAGAGCAATGATGACAAAAATTTGGAGACAATCAATTCATAACTAATTGTTAATCAAGGATAAATAGTAGGATTTATCGGATTAATCACTATATTGTCATTTATGATAGCAACTGAAAGAATAGAGAGTAAGGCATTTTTGGAAAAATCGATCCAGCATTTGGAATCCGCTGGTTTTGAGGACATCAAGGCCGATATTGAGGGCTATGAAACACCCAAATCTTATTTGAGAAAAAAAGGCAATCTCAGGATGACTCCAGATATCGTAGCCTATAAAAATGGTAAAAAATACTTTTTTGAAATCAGCCTAAAATCTGAAAAACCCCTCTTGTTGAAATCGAAGTGGTTATTTTTAGATGCTTTGGCCCGGATGAAATCACAAAATTTTCGAATCATCACCACCAAAGGTCATTACAAGTTTACCGACACGATGTTGAACGATATCCACTTGACAACCAAAACCCCAATAAAGATATAAGTGCTTCTGCGCGGGTTTACTTTCTCACCATTCCAATATGTGGTATCCCGTCCTCCAAATACCCTTCTCCAATTACTTCGAAGCCAAGCGAATTGTAAAACGATTTGAGATAGGCCTGTGCCGATAAGTGGATGGCCCTTACCTTATAGTAATCTTCGACTGCCCGTATGGAAGCTTCCATTATTTTAAAACCGTAACCAAATTTTCGTTCGGATTGCTTGACCACTACCCGACCGATACTCGCTTCCTTAAAATAGTCGCCGGGCGCAAAAATTCTTGTGTAGGCAACCAATTGCCCATTTTTGGTGCCCAAGACATGAAGTGCAATACTGTCCTTTCCATCCAGATCTTGATATATACAATCTTGTTCTACCCCGAACACCTCACTTCTTAATTGTAAGGCAGAATACAATTCATTAAGCGATAGCTCATTAAATTTTTTGGTTATAATCTCGATCATAGTAGGGCGGGATACTTGCCTATTCGGATTGTAAACTTCTTCGATGAATAAAACTAAACACAGGGTATCTTTTCGATTCTACGTTCGTGCCGGCCTCCTGCAAATTTGGTTTCTAAAAAAGTTTTTACCATCTCCAATGCCTGGGGGAGGGAGATGAACCTGGCGGGCAAGCTCAGGATGTTGGCATCGTTATGCTCCCTGCCAAGCGCCACAATTTCTTTGTTCCAACAAAGGGCGCACCGAACTTTTGGGTGCTTATTGGCGGTCATGGATGCCCCATTTCCACTGCCGCATACAATTATACCGTATTTCACCTTGCCTTGCTCAACATCATTGGCGACGGGATGTACAAAATCGGGATAATCCACACTATCCGTCCCATCTGTCCCGTAGTTCTTAACTTCGATGCCCATTGATTTTAGAAGCCCAAGAATAGCAAGCTTGTATTCTGTTCCAGCGTGATCGTTTCCTATGGCTATTTTCATGATTCCCAAGTTTATGTTCGTTAGTACAAAAATACAAAATGTTGTGGTTGCACGACAAAAAGAGATGGGTTCACAACATTTATGCTTCGTTTGTAAATATTGTTTGTTCATTAGCGGCTATTAAGGTAGGGTGGCATTGTTGATAAGCCACATATAAGAAATCACTTTAAAGTTTTGTTTTTTGATAATAAATGTGCCTTACAAAACGATTCTTTATGTCGATCGTTTACTTCTAAAAATTTAATGGTAGGATATGAGTTAGAAAAGGATTGTAATTAACATCCAATTCCATTTGACTTATTAAAAAAAATATGTTCAATTCGGTTATCAACTTATCTTTATAAAAAGGATAACTCCCTCAAGGTCAATATTGGGTCTATTGTAAACTTTGTCAATAAGTTTTAATATACGTTCAGAGCAACTTTTTAACCATTTATTTATCCGCGCTATTAACAGGCCATCATCATCACCATTTTTTATTTAAAATTTAAAAAGAAAAATATTAATGATGTATATATGTTGATAACCTTAATCTTTTAAAATCTCCCATGACCCAAAATATAGGGCAATGGATTATAATTCGTAATTTTGCAGTCAAATTAAAATTTAATGTCCAAGAAAAAGAAGAAAACCAAAAACCATAGAAATAACGAGATAACCAAAGGTATTTTTACGGTCCTGGAAAAGGAACCCAAAAAAGCATTCAATTATAAACAAATAGCAGCAAAAATAGGTGTTACCGATGCGCAAGATAGGAATCAGTTGATCAAAAAACTGGTAGAACTCAAGGAAAAAAAGCGCATTATGGAGGAGGAAAGGGGCCATTATAAGGCTTCTGAGTCCATTAAAACTTACCATACCGGAACGGTCGACATCACAGGGCGTGGCAATGCTTATATCGTTGTGGAAGGAATTGATGACGATGTTTTTGTGCCGTTCAATAAATTAAATAAGGCTTTCCATAAAGATACCGTTGAGGTTTATATCTATCCCCGTAAGAAAGGTAAGAAACTGGAGGGGGAGATTATCAATATATTGGAAAGGAAAAAGAATAGTTTCGTAGGTATTGTTGATATGCAAAAGACCTTTGCGTTCGTAAGGCCTACCGATTTTAGAATGTACACCGATGTTTTTGTTTCCCGCGATAAATTAGGAAATGCCAATGACGGGGATAAGGTTATCGTCACGATTACAGAATGGCCCGATAACGCCGATTCCCCATTTGGTTCCATAACCGAAGTCTTGGGAAAACCAGGGGAACACGATACCGAAATCCATTCAATTTTAGCGGAATATGGGTTGCCCTATTCATTTCCTCCCGAGGTGGAAAGTTTTGCAAATACCCTCGATACGAGTATTAAAGCTGAAGAAATAGCCAAAAGAAGGGACATGCGCGAAGCGCTAACCTTTACAATCGACCCAAAAGATGCGAAGGATTTTGACGATGCGCTTTCTTTTGAGGTTTTGGAGAACGGAAATTATGAAATTGGCATCCATATTGCCGATGTCTCCCATTATTTAAAGAACGATACCCTCTTGGATGATGAAGCCTATAACAGGGCAACCTCTGTTTATTTGGTGGATAGGGTGGTGCCGATGCTTCCTGAGGTACTATCAAACAATGCCTGTTCGCTGCGCCCAAATGAGGAAAAGTATACTTTCTCAGCTATTTTTGAGGTAGATCGTAATGCGGGAATTAAAAACCAGTGGTTCGGTCGCACGGTGATAAATTCAAACGAACGTTTTGCTTACGAAGAGGCCCAACATATTATAGAAAGCGGCAACGGAAATATACCAGCTGATATTTCTATTCGTGGGGCTGGCTATTCGGTCTCAAAAGAGATCATAGACGCGACATTGACGATGGACGGTCTGGCAAAGACCATGCGGGAAAAACGAATGGCAAAAGGTGCCATTTCATTCGATTCCATCGAAGTAAGGTTCAATTTAAACGAAAGGAGCGAACCTGTAAATGTGTATTTTAAGGAATCAAAAGATGCGAATAAGCTGATAGAGGAATTTATGCTGTTGGCGAATAGAAAGGTAGCCGAGTTTATTGGGAAACAAAAACCAAAGAAGACCTTCGTCTATCGTATCCATGATGAACCCAACGAAGATAAATTACAGGCGCTCAACGGTATTATTTCCCGATTTGGGCATAAGCTTGACTTTAAGGATAAAAAATCCATTAGTGACTCTTTAAACAAGCTATTGGAGGATGTTAAAGGCAAAAAAGAACAGAACTTGGTAGATACTTTAGCGATACGGAGTATGAGCAAGGCAATTTACACCACCGACAATATTGGCCATTACGGCTTGGCATTTGATTATTATACCCATTTTACCTCCCCAATCAGGAGGTATCCCGACGTAATGGTGCACCGGCTGCTCCAACATTATTTAGAGGACGGTAATTCTCCCAAGGAAGAAGTCTATGAACAAAAATGTAAGCATTCTTCCGATATGGAGGGCCTCGCTGCAAACGCAGAGCGGGATTCGGTGAAATATATGCAGATCAAGTTTATGCAGGAACACCAAGACCAAGAGTTTGTTGGCGTGATTTCAGGAGTTACCGAATGGGGCATCTATGTTGAGATTATCGAGAACAAGTGCGAAGGCATGGTGCGTATTCGGGATATAAAAGGGGATTATTATATCTTTGATGAAAAACAATACGCCATCGTTGGCGAACGTACAAAAAAAACCTATACTTTGGGAGACGAAGTGGTGGTTATGGTCAAAAGTACGGATCTTGTAAAACGCCATTTGGATTTTTCATTGATAGGCAAGCATGAATAGACAATTTTTTGGAACGGAGTTTGTTTAGTAAGTAGTACTACTTAAGAACCAATATGACACAAAAAATACTATTGTTGGTGTTGTTCTTTGCCGGAATTCAATTTTCGACAGCACAGGACGATAAATTAACGCAGCAACTAGGCAAATTCACAGAGATAAAGGCTTTTGACGGATTATCTATTAACCTTATCAAATCTGATGTGAACAAGGCCGTAATTTCTGGCGCCAACATCAATAAAGTGGCAATTGTGAACAATGAAGGCGTGCTGAAGCTCCGGATGCAGTTGGATAAGATATTTAGCGGCTATCGCACTTTTGTCGATTTATATTATACCGAAAAAGTGGTTATCATCGATGTGAACGAAGATGCCCGAATAACTTCACAGGGCATCATAAAACAGGATGTATTGGAGCTCAAGGCTCAGGAAGGTGGAGAAATGGTTATCAATGCCGTGGTAGAACAACTATTGGTAAAAACAGTCACTGGAGGACAGGTAGAAGCCTCCGGCTCGTCCGACCTGCAGGATGTTGCCATCAATACAGGCGGCATTTACCAAGGTAAAGACTTCAAAACTAAATTCACCACGGTAAATGTGAATGCAGGTTCCAGGGCCGAAATCTACGCATCGGATTATGTGAAAGCAACGGTTAAAGCAGGGGGCGAGGTGCTTGTATATGGCGATCCCGCAAAAATGGAAGAAAAAACCGTTTTTGGAGGAACGGTAACCCGAATGTGATTTTATAATTTGGTGAATTTTTTTGCCTGTTTATTAGTTGTTGAAGTATCAAAACAAACGTCTTAATTATAAAAGTAATCGAAGCCAACAACACAATTCATTAACCCAATTACCCTATATGTGGGAAGACATACAAGCGGCGATACCCCTAGGCTTCTTCTTAAGCTTTATGGTCGGCCCCGTTTTTTTTGTTTTATTGGAAACGAGTGCGCTTAAAGGCTTTAGAGCCGCCCTGGTTTTCGATCTTGGGGTGCTATTGGCCGATGTCTTTTTTATTATTGCAGCATATTTCAGTAGTTTTCAGCTTTTGGAAAACCTGAGCAATCAACCAGGATTATATGTTTTTGGCGGGGCAATATTGTTGGTGTATGGCATCACGACCTTTGCTTCGAAGAAATCAAAGGAGGAAACAGAGGAGATGCCAGAGGACATCAAAACTAGCAAGGGCTATCCGGGGCTTTTTATAAAAGGATTTTTACTAAACTTTATCAATGTCGGCGTATTGGTCTTCTGGTTGGGGGTCATCATTGTGGTCGGACCCAATTTGGACAACGAGCCCGATCGGATAATCACGTTCTTCTCTACTATGGTGCTAGCTTATTTGGGCACGGATATTTTAAAAATACTATTGGCAAAGCAACTAAAGCAGAAACTCACCCCCGTACGAATAGGTAAGTTGAAAAAGGGCATTTGTATCATTTTGATTATTTGTGGGCTGGTTTTAATGACCAAAGGCTTTTTGCCGAAGGACAAGTTCAATATTGAAAAGGGGTTAGAGCGTATGGAGAACATTGGGGAGAACACCGCACCACGGAAATAATGGCAGTGACATTAAAGACAGGTGTTTCCAAACCAGCATGCGCCCCTATATAAGGCAACCGCCCTACACTAGTTCACTATACAAAAAACCCCTCCAAAATTACGGAGGGGATCGTTGGGGCATCGAGCGCCCTACTTCGCCTTCGCTCAGCATAGGCTTTGCTTCGGGGGAACCGCTTTACAATAGTTCCTCAAACAAAAAAACCCCTCCAAAATTACGGAGGGGATCGTTGAGGCATCGAGCGGATTCGAACCGCTGTACAAGCTTTTGCAGAGCCTTGCCTAGCCACTCGGCCACGATGCCATTTAGAGGTGCAAAGATACCATAATTTTCAAACTTCACCTTCTTTTTTGGGATAGCATAACCGTGACCTTTTCAACGTTACCTCCTATGGGGGGATTAATTTTAGACACCGAAACAACAATTTTTTTTACCATACCCAATTCAGAAAAAATTCTATCGATAATGCGTTTGGCCACATGTTCCAACAATTTGGAGGGCACTGACATTTCTTCCTTTACAAGATGGTTGATGTGCACGTAGTCGACCGTGTCGGAAAGCTTATCCGTAATAGCGGGCGCTGAAAGATCGGCTGAAATGCACACGGTAACACTGTACTCACTACCAATGACGGTTTCCTCGGACAAGCATCCGTGATGTGCATA
>JBBKWR010000163.1:0-4168 GCA_037969055.1 Flavobacteriaceae bacterium
CTCCGCTGTAAGATCGCCCATTTTTTTCATAAACATCAAAGAGGCAATGACCAAACCTATGCCTACCGCATAGACCAAGTTCCAAAAGGTAGAAAGCAACATTACCAACAGCATGACCATTACTTCGGAACTTAACTTTAACGGACCCACCGAAATATCCCTTGGTAAACTGGGAATGGCTTTTAGCCCTTTATAGTCCATAACACTAATGCCAACCGTAATCAGGATGCCTGCAAGAACGGCGGCGGGAATCTGCGAAGCTACTGGCCCTAGGGCCAATAAAATGAACAATAAGAGCAGCCCGGCGATCATTCCGGATAATTTGGTCTTACCACCGGAATTTATGTTCACTACGGTTCTGATGGTTGCCCCCGCTCCGGGTAAACCGGCAAAGATTGCGGCGATACTGTTCCCGATACCCTGGCCGACCAATTCCTTATTGGGCTGGTGCTTGGTCTTGGTCATGTTATCGGCCACCACCGAAGTCAATAACGAATCGATACTGCCCAATAGGGCCAATGTCAATGCCGTAAAAATATAGGGCGAGATGGCCGAAAAATTAAATTCGGTAAAAATTTCCAATCTTGGCAAGGGCAGGCCTTCCGGTATCGTTTCAATGGGCCTATAATCGAGCCCAAATCCAAAGGCGACCCCTGATACAACCAGTAGTGCTACCAAAGTGCTGGGGATAAGCTTCGTGATTTTTTTGAACCCGTAAATAATTAGTATTGTGGCCATCGCTAAGATTAGTTCCAACCAGTTTATATTCTTTAATGCTTTGGGAAGCACATTAATGGTACCCATTACCCCAGATGCCGCTGCTGCTGCCAGTGTTTTGGCTTCCGCAAGAATGGCGGGGTCATTGACTTCATTGGATCGTCTGATGGTTTCCTCGAAATCCTCCAAAACCATTATGCCCTCGCCAGCTTCCTCCCGTAAAATGTTCTCTAAAATCATCTCCTGTGCCTGAGGCTTGAAAGGGTCCACAAATGACGGGTCTTCTTTCGGGTAATATCCAAGCGCAGGTAATACTTGCGTGATTAGAATGATCACCCCTATGGCCGTCATAAAACCGGAAACCACTGGATAGGGAATGTACCGAATGTATTTGCCGATGCCCAACAGTCCCAAACCGATCTGGATCAACCCCGCTAAAAGAAAAACAGTTAAAATTGTCGGAAGCGCCTTTTCGACGCTGCCGTCATAAATCGCAATAATGCCTGCTATGATCACCATACTCACTGCAGTCATCGGAGCAGTAGGCCCTGATATCTGGGTGTTCGTCCCCCCAAAAAGGGCGGCAAAAAAACCAATAAAAATAGCACCATATAGGCCAGCACTGGGCCCAAGGCCGGAACTGACCCCGAAAGCAAGTGCCAAAGGGAGGGCCACTATACCCGCGGTGATACCGCCAAATAGATCTCCTTTAAGGTGTGAGAATAATTTCTTCATGAGAAAAATGTTTAAGGTTCGTTAGGTTATAAAATCAGCTTTGATTATTCCATCTGACAAATTGTTCCAATTCCCAAATGATACTTTAAAAATAATGTATTAGTCCAAATGGTAAATTTCCATGATGTCCTTTAGGTAACCTTCAAAATTTATCTTTAGGTCGATGAGCTTACCGGTATGTACATCAAAAACCCAACCGTGCACCTTTAACCCGCGATCACGATTCGCTTTTTGTATGGCGGCGGTCTTGATCAAATTCACACACTGTTCCTTTACGTTGAGTTCCACTAAGCGGTCATATTTTTTCTCTTCATCCTTGATCGCATTCAACTCGTCGCGATGAATTCGGTATACGTCCCTGATATTTCGCAGCCAGGGATTCAATATTCCCATATCTGCCGATTGCATGGCCGCTTTTACCCCTCCGCAGGCATAATGGCCGCAAACAACTACATGGTTTACCTTCAAATAATCTACCGCATAGTTCACGACCGACATTACATTCAGATCTATACTGATGACCATATTGGCAATGTTCCTATGGACGAAGACCTCTCCTGGCCCTGCTCCCATCAGTTCTTCGGCGGTAACCCTGCTATCAGAACATCCGATGTACAACAAATCAGGATTTTGTCCCTTGCCCAATTCTTCAAAATAGTCTGAGCTAAAGGCCAATTTTTCGGCAATCCATTTTTTATTGTTTTCAAATACTTTGTCCAAATTCATTTTCCTTTATTTTAATTACTGTATATCGAAATAGCAGTTTAGGGCTTTCTACCCAATCCAGATTTGTGGAAGTCAAAGATTAAGGCCAATAAATCAACGCACTCAATATACAATTCTTCCCACATCTGATGGAACTCTTTTATGCCATTTGTTTTGATGCAAAAATTGATTTCCAAAGGGAATCGTTGTTCGCCAAACCTACTTATACCTTCTTAGTGCTATTTAGGGTTTTGCGCAAGCCCACCATTCAAAGTGCCATTGACCCTATCACGCTCAAGAAATAATACCAATGCTAAATACGTTTGATTTGAATACCAAATAGTTAAAAGTAAGCTGGAGCTTGCCAATTGCAATTACCATTTATAATAAGGAGTTCAGCTTGATTAAGAAGTAGATATGCATTCATACCACGCTAAAAAAGGAATGTTCCGGTGGTGGAAGAAAAATATCAATCGAATAGGTGTAGCCGCCTTCGAGGTAAAAAGTTGAAACTGAAGATTTACGCATAAGGAAAGCGGTAAATTCAATGAACTGAAGACTGGGAAAAAAGTCTTTCTCACTGATTTCCTTTTTCTCGTCTTTCTTATTTTCCTCTTCATTAAAATCAATGACCACACTGGTTTTAACATCTTGGCTAAAAATAGTTATGACCAATGGCGCCAAATTGGTAGTCACCAATAGCGTAGATAAAAGGAAAAGTAGTGTTGATCTCAATTTAATCGATGTATTTGGGTAAAGATAATGGCAATCACGATTTGTTATTATTTAAAGATTAAAAATCTTTCAACATTTTAATGCTTTCTTTTGGCAGCCAACCAATTTTACCATCCGGGATTTGGATCTTTTGAAAATCGTTCAAGGCCTCCAATACATTTACCTTGGCACCTTCATGGAGAACAAATACTTCTTGGCTGCGGTTATTAGGTTCGGCACGCACTATGACCTCGTCCTTAAATACAATAGCGGGCTGATCCGCCTTAAAATCCCCATACTCTGTATACGCAATTATCACCGTGAAAATTGAAATTAATAGGGAAATCAAACTAAGGATAAAAGCGATTCGTTTGCTTGAGGCATATCGGAAATAATAAAATGCAATATACAACAGCACAAATAAGATCATAAAGGCAATGGAAACATAAGCCCATTGATCAAATGATAGTACTTCGGTAAATCGTTTATAGAATTTTGAAAAGCCTATTGCTGGGATAGGGCTGATCACATCCAAAGCCATCTTCTGTGCATAGGACAGATTGTTCCTTACCTCCGCATCATGGGGTTTTAAGAGCAAGGCCTTCTCATAATAGTAAATACTGGGCGCAATTTGGTTTAATTTGTAATAGGCGTTCCCCAAATTAAAATAGAGTTCGGCGGAATGCTGTCCCGTTGCCAAAATGGCAAGGTAATCTTCAATGGCCTTCTCATAATTGCCTTCATTGTATTCGGTATTGGCACCTTCGAAAAGCTTGTCATTCTGGGGGTATGCCCAAAGTGCGGAAAGAAGTACTATAAAGGAAATAATTTTTTTCAAAATGAAAATTGATATATTATTGTTTTAAACAAAATGATTCGGACAATTGCTTTTATCAACTATGCTGCTCGTGCCAATGTCTGCTTTTTTGAACCTTAGTTGTGACTTATCCCCAAATGTTAGTATCGAAGATCTATGGTCTGTTAATCATAATTGCTTGTCCATACTTGAGATGACTTCACTCGCCTTATCATAATCTTGTTGCATTTGCACCTTGGAAAATGGACTGTATCGAGCCATTTCACAATTTTTTAATACCCCAAGGAAACCATCTTTCGTTGGGTCGTCCACCTTTTTTTCTATCAATAATGAGGATATCTTGTCCTTGCTAAATTCTGAGGTCTCTATTTTTAATTTGGCCTTCAGGTAATTGTGCAAAGCCTTCTCCAACGCGATATAAAAAGCATCTTTGTTTCCCAAAGCTTTTTTGGAGGTAGAAAGGTACTTTCTTGCTAATTT
>JBBKWR010000164.1:0-3642 GCA_037969055.1 Flavobacteriaceae bacterium
ACTTCGTCCAATAAATGGGAGGCCAACAAGATTGTAGTGCCTTGGGAAGCTATTGATTTGATCAATTCCCGAATTTGATGGATGCCTTGGGGATCGAGTCCGTTGGTGGGCTCATCCAATATCAGTATTTCCGGATCATTGAGCAATGCCGACGCGATCGCCAGCCGTTGTTTCATACCCAATGAATAGGTGCTGAATTTACTGTCCTTCCGATCTAAGAGTCCCACCAGCTCTAATTTTTCGTCAACCTTTTTATCGGAAACGTCCTTTATTTTGCAAACCAACTGTAAATTTTGGGCTGCCGTCAAGTAGGGGTAAAAGTTGGGTCGTTCTATGATCGCTCCCACCTTTTTCAGGGCATCGTGGGTGCTAATATTTCCATCGAACCATTTAAACGTACCACCGGTGCGGTTCACTACGTTCAGGACAATGCCCAATGTCGTTGATTTGCCGCTACCGTTCGGACCAAGTATACCATATACATTGCCCTTCTCGATGGTAAAGGATAGTTCCTTCACTGCGGTCAGGGCGCCAAATTTCTTGGTAAGGCTTTCAACGGTAAGGATGGTGTCCAAAATTGATTCGTTTTTGAAGGGTTGTCGTTAACTTGACGAAGAAACCTTAGATTTGTTACAAATTAAACAAGATTATGTCAGAAGAAAAGCTGATGTCGAAAAAAAAGCCGGCGTATCCGGTGAATGAAAAGCTCGATGACTACTTGCAGCATTATAACCGTAAAATAGAAATACCAATATTTTATGAAGACTTGCTGCGTTTTTCCGGATCCGTGGTAGTATATGACGTCCATGATGAAGATACGCTTTGGGTGCGGGCCTATTATTCCGAATATGATAGAGCAGAAATAGATGAAAGTTTAAAAAAAGTGTATTCCATTCTCCATTCAGATGGAAGCGATAGCATTCACCCATACCTAAATGTTGATGCCGTAGACTATTGCACCTTTGGCAATTCAAAGCCATTTAGGATCAAGATAAGAAACATCCTCAACGACAACTTCACCTATTTCTATGTCAAGAAAACGGATGCCTCCCGAATATATGGCCTGGAACTGGAGCATTTACTATCCCCATATAATCTAAACTTTTTAGTGTATAAAAACACTTTGATCGAGGAACATATCGCAGGCATTCCTGGGGATGTTTTTATCAAAGATTTTTTGCCCAAATGCAATGAATCCGAAAAAGCGCAGCTTGCCAAAGAGTTCGTAAAATTCAATGAACGCTGCATGATCCGATTATTGGGCGATATGAGGTCTTATAATTATGTAATCGTACCCACGCATGATTTTGACCATGTGGTCTATAAGATTAGGGCCATCGATTTTGACCAACAGTGCTACGAAGGAAAATTGAAGGTTTACCGTCCGCAGTTCTTTAAAGAAAACTACCTGATGGTCGAATTGGTACGCAGCAAGTTGCAGCGTAATTCTGTAGATCAATATAAGGTGGAAGAACGGTCGATTGTGGCAAAACGAATATTGAGTTCTGGCAATAGGATCAAAAAATTGCGGGAAATCTGCAAAAATGATATGATTTCCCTTCCTGAAAATATTGACCAGCTCAAGCACCAAATTTATGACCTGACTTTGGACGTCAAATTTAAAAAATGTAAAAAAATGGGCCAGGTATTGGATCTTGCCCTCGATTTCGTATTGCGCAATTACGAAAATGTAAGTATGAAACAAATTATTGAGAGTAAGTTTTAACGCATGTCCGAATAGCCAAACTTGCCGAATAACCAAGACCTTTGCTAGAAAAATACACCAGAGAATTTCGTTATAATGCCCGATTGGCCGTACCCGTAATCATGGGGATGTTGGGCCATACCTTCGTTATTTTTGCCGACAACGTCATGGTAGGACAATTGGGAACTGCCGAATTGGCTGCCGTATCTTTAGGGAACAGCTTTGTATTTATTGCCATGTCGTTGGGCATTGGGTTTTCGATGGCCATCACGCCCTTGGTCGCTGAAGCCGATGGGGCGGGCTTGAAGGCAAGGGGGAAGAGCGCCCTCAAACACGGTTTGATCTTGTGTACACTTATGGGTTTATCGCTCTTTGGGATCATCATGCTCTGCAAACCGCTCATGTATATGATGAAACAACCGCCAGAGGTCGTTGAAATCGCTATGCCCTATCTCGACTTGGTGGCTCTGTCGCTGGTACCCCTAATTGTTTTTCAGGCCTTCAAACAATTTTCGGAAGGCCTATCGCAGACCAAATATCCTATGTATGCAACGATCGTCGCCAACGTGGTGAATATTGTACTTAATTATTTATTGATATTTGGATCTTTCGGATTCCCCAAACTAGGCGTAGTGGGTGCCGCCGTTGGCACCTTGGTAGCGCGGTTGATCATGGTTTTTTATATCTGGTTTTTGCTGAAGGGCAAGAAAAAATTCCATGACTATGTAACCGGGTTTGATTTTATGACCCTTGAGAAAAAAGTGATTAAAAAGATCCTAAGTTTGGGGTTTCCTTCGGCCTTGCAGATGTTCTTCGAAGTGGGAATTTTCACTGCAGCGGTTTGGTTGAGTGGGGTATTGGGTAAAAATGCGCAGGCAGCCAACCAGATTGCCCTTAATTTGAGTAGTATGACCTTCATGTTCGGAACGGGCCTGGGCGTTGCTGCTATGATCCGTGTGGGTTACCAGAAAGGTATAGCAAACTTCAAGGAATTAAGACGGATCGCACAGTCTATTTTTTTAATGACCTTATTGTTGGAAATCATTTTCGCTTCACTTTTTCTTATATTCAGGTATTGGGTTCCAACGTTATACTTGGATGTACAGGATTTGGCCAACATGGCCGATAATACCGAAGTGATTATGCTCGCGGCCCAATTGCTGCTGGTAGCCGCGTTTTTCCAAATATCCGATGGTGTCCAGGTAGTGGTCTTGGGGGCATTAAGAGGTTTACAAGACGTACAGATCCCGACCTTTATTACTTTTATAGCCTATTGGTTGATCGGCTTCCCAATTAGTTTTTATCTAGGATTGTATACCGATCTCAAAAGTACGGGCATATGGATCGGGTTGCTCACCGGACTTACTTCATCGGCCATTATGTTGTATATTCGATTTAATTATTTAACCAAGAAGTTGATCCTGAAAAGTGAAGATGCAGCTTGATCGATGTCCGCAAAATGACCCTTATATTCAAATGACCGATGAACTATTGATCTCCCATAAAAATGAATTGGGAAGTTGGGTCCGTTAGTAGATTAAATGTGCAACCTTAGGTCAATGCAATTAAGTTATTATGGAGCTACCAAAATTTTTATTAGGCGATAATACCGATTATCCAAACGCAATCTTTATCGTTCATACCGAATATCCACGGTTCATCATTAATTTAGAAGATGATGAGGTTGAGTGGTTCGAAGAGTTTAGCCCGGAAGACGAAAAAGAATTGGGGGCCGAGGCGGAAAACTTGATCCAAATGGCAACTGATTTTTACGATAGGGAAGTTGCCCGATATGAAGACTAAGCCATATGCTCGAAAATATCTTACGGCACGATAAAGAATTGTTTGTTTTCCTGAATAATTTAGGGAATCCTACATGGGACGGATTCTGGATGTTTATCTCAAATAAGTTTAGTGCAATTCCATTATACCTCTTC
>JBBKWR010000165.1:0-18241 GCA_037969055.1 Flavobacteriaceae bacterium
GGCCTTAATAATTGGTCTTCTTTTCTGCCCACATCCCCAGAGAACACGAACATTTTTCCAAAGATTTCCAATTCGATAAAGGTGGCTCCAATGATATGCCCGTTATATTTAAATTTGAATTTAATATTATCGGACAGGGGTATCCAAATTTCTTTTTCCCCACTCTTAAATAATTTGGTGGTTCGATCTGCTTCCTTGAGGGTATAAAACGGTAGTGCGGGTCTGTGTTTGGTAAAGCCTTCTTTATTTGCCCTTTCCGCTTCTTCTTCGTGTATTTTAGCACTGTCCCTAAGAATGATGGAGGTAATATCCAACGTTGGTGGGGTACCAATAATGCTTCCTGTAAAGCCTTCCTTTACCAACCGGGGCAGATACCCCGTATGATCCAAATGCCCATGGGTCAACAATACTACGTCAATTTTAGAAGCGTCGATAGGCAATGGTTTCCAATTTAGCTCCCGCAGTTCTTTCAAGCCTTGGAACATGCCACAATCGATCAAAATGTTTTGTTCCGATGTTTCTAGGTAATATTTTGAGCCTGTGACCGTACCTGCAGCCCCGAGGAAATGTATTTTAACTTTGTTCATAACTAATATTACCGATTACATAGCTGTCCTATTTCCTGTAAAATGTTTTCTTTTCGAAATTCTGCAATGCCCAAATGGTCCAGAAAAAATGGTTCGTTCAAAAGCTGGCGGCATAGCACAACACCCCGTCCCAAAAGAAATTGCTTTTCTTCATTGGTCAGCAAATGGGAAACGGTTATAGGGTATAAGCCTAGTCGATCGATCCGATCTTTAAGTCCATTATCTTTTGGATAATCCCAGCTCAACAAATGCAGCCCGACACAATTGCCGTAGGTAATGGCATCCTCCGTAAAACGCGTATTCGTCGTCACCCATGCCTTTTCAAAAGTTTTGGCACGGTCGTTCTTTTTCTCCCATTGCTGTTTCACATCTTGATATCTTGAGTATATGTACAACGGTACTTTCACATTGCAATTTCTACCTTCCTCGCCATGGAATTTGCATTCTACAATACTCACGGTACCATTCTTTTCCGCGAAGACATCTATTTCATGGGTAACACAGTTCCCGGGCATGATCTTTCCTACCTCTGTTTTATAACCGGAATAATCGAGAATTGCGGCGATAAATTTTTCAAATGGAAAACCCGTGGGGCCCAATTCATAGATCGCTTTTTTCAGTTTGTATTTTGAGGCAAAGACCGATTTGTTTTTTTTAAGCATCGCGAATGCCCTATTATAAATTTCTTTGGTAGAAATGCCCTGGTAGAGTTCATCCCTTACCCTGTCTACAATTTGTTGGACCAAAGTATCGTCTGCCCCGCTATGCTTTAAGGAACCGCGTAATTTAGAGACGGAGAACTTTACTTTTTCCCCTGAAGACTTTATGACATCGAATGTTTTACCTTCCAATAGACTACTGTTTAATCTTAACCTCCATTTCTGGAATTTTTAGCAATTGAAGCGTTTGTGATGCCAAAATTACTTTTCCATTAGACGCTGCTATCGATTTTTCGATGGCGAAAAATAATTCATTTTTGGTCATCCTCCTGCGTTTATAATCTGTAATATACCTCAGATTTAGTTGGATCCAATTATCCGTCAGGCCAACAGCAATGGTCGGATCTAATGTCGCATCTTCGATATAGTAACGTGCGACCATTTCCTTCCATTTTTGCTTTGAGTTCTCGGTATAGGCCGATAAAAGTCCCTTTGCCGTTTCGAGCACTAATTTTTTGCCCAATTCAACATCCGAACCGAAAGTCAAAAGAATATTCAATTCATCCCAAACAAAGGGAAAATCCATTGAATAATTTTTGATAGGGCCTTTAAATACAAAGGCATTACTAATTTTAACTATCCTTCCCGAATAATTATCACTACTAACCCATTCGCCCATTTCCATAATGGTCGTGTAGATACTGCCAATATCTATAACATCTCCCTTTATGCCATTAATTTCGATACGATCTCCTGGTTTATAAACCCGAACAAAAAAGATATAGAACGAGCCTGCAACACTGAGGATCAGTTCTTGGAGGGTAAACGTCATGCCCGCGGTAAAGAGACCAATGATCAGGGTATAATCCTTTACACTATCCAAAGTAAAGGACAGTAAGAATAAAATGACGATGAATATATAACCAATTATTTCTATGCCCTTTTGCGCTTTATAGCGTATTGTCACGTCTTCAATGCGTCTTTTGAGTACTTTCCGCAGCAAAGCCATTGAGACCAAGATAATGATGAGCCATATCAGCACCCTCATGATCTTAAGCACAAGGGGCTGACTTAAAAAGTCAGAGATATCTTGCACTTATTTGGTAATTTGATAAAAATCTTTTACCCAGGCCTTTATTTGATTGTCGGTCATGCTGTCTGACTTCGAAACACTTTTTACTTTTGCGGCCAAGGATTTATGGCTAGTCGTTAATTCCTTTCTAAATTTTTCCGCAGTGTCACCAGGGCCGAAAAGAGCGATTTCATCCACATCCTTGATCGCCTGTGCCAATTTTGTGAAATACGCTTTCATCTGGTGCTTTTCCCTCTCCAAGTAGGTGCTTTCATGCACAACATCTTGTGGTCCGCCCCACTTCATTCGGGCCTGTGAACTGCTTTTAAGGTTGAAAAATTCAACGTCCGAAACGAGCGTATTGATAGTATTACCATCTTCGCCCAATGTAACGAGTTTCGCTTCCTTCTTATCCATCCAAATTCCTATCTTTTTCATTTGTTGCTATTTACTGTATTAATTTTGGCTCTGTTTGTGCAAATTATCAACACAAAACAATATGGTTGGTGAAACAGGCAATCAATTCCTTTCTTGTAGTTTGCCAATAATGTCAATTAGATATGATACAATTATTAATTAGGAAATATCGTGCATTGTCAAAACCGGAATTTTGGAATGGTAGCCCATTTCCTTAACTAGGGGTCTGGATAACATACTACCAAAAAAATTATGCTTTCTATTAATGAATGCGATCATATCACTCTCCCTGCTTTCGATAAATGCAGAGATACCGGATTGGACCTTTAGGTCTGTCAACGTATGAAAACTATGGTCTGTTCCCTTCAATATAGACTCCAACAATTCTTTGTTGCTACGTTGTGTTTTATTTAGGTCGGATTCTTTTACAATATGTAACACGCGTATGAATGCCTTATGGTACTTGGCAATTTCCAATAGGTAGTTGAGTTCTTTGCGTTTAAAATTTGTTTTATAATCCGTAGGAAATACGATTTCTTTTGGGGTTGAAAATCGAACGTTTACTGGTATTGCCATCACTGGACATTCGGTTATCTCTTCCATGATATCTACAGTGTTCGTGCCAAAGATGACACTTTCCGACCCAGTTATTCCCTTGGTTCCCATGACGACGATATCTATATCATTTTTAGCGATGGTATCTTTTATTGCGTAGCGTAAAGAATTGTAGGTAGAAATCGTATGGTAGGTATGTTTGGGGTTGTTATTATGCAATTCCAATATATCCAATAAGGTAACAAACTTATCCTCAGATTCTTTTTTGGCGGCCTCGTAGGCCATTTCGCCCGGTTCTGGAATCATCATCATGTTGTCAATGGAATACCCATTGACCTGAAAGGCGTTCAGAAAGTAAAAATCACAGGTTTGCTTTGCGTATAGATTTATTGCATAGCGTATTGCGTTCAAAGCGTTTTTAGAAAAATCGGTAGGTAATAAAACTCTCTTGTCCATAGCATTGCATTTAATGTTGTATGGTAAAATTAATGTCCATTTTAAGGTTTTGCTATGACATTTATCAGTTTAAATAGGGCAGCACCAAAAGTGGTATGTCCTGATCAAAAGCCACACGCTTTAAAACCGGCTCCCGTGTCATCTTTTCAAAAAGGCCACGTTCAAAATTTACCATCGCAAAAAAATCAATGTCCAGCTCCTTTAAAAAATCTTCGATAACAGCAGCCTTGCTTTTGTAAAGGGGCATCCAATGCTCCGTGCAATTAAAGGGCGATAGGTATTCCATTAAAATCCTTTTATTTATTTCCTGGCCCCGTGTCAATTTCTTTTCTTCATTGATGTGCATGATCCTAATTTTTGATCCATGTAGTTTCGCCATTGATTTAAGCGGGTGAAGCAGTCCAGCGTCAAAGACTTGCCTATAATCGGTGATAAATGCAATTTCTTTTGGGGGTTTAAAATCGATTTCTTTGGGAACGGTTAAAATCGGGCATTTTTTGACACCACTTATTGCCCGTAACGTGTTACTCCCAAACAAAATGGCTTTTACTTCTGAACTTCCTTTATTACCCATCACGACCAAGTCAATATCATTTTCTTTTACTTGATGGTTGATAGTATCCACCAATTCCCCTTTTTTTGATATGGTTTCAAAGTTGTGATGGGGCGCAACATCATCCAACTGTATTCTATGAAAAGCGTTTTGAAGTCCTTCATTTGACTCCTCTTCCAATTGGATCAACAAATCTTTCCCAACACCAGAACTCTTTAAAGGTGTGTTTTCATCATAAATATTGAGCAAATAAAAGGTACAACTCTGAACTTCATACAAACGCGTAATATAATAAAGGGCACTGTATGCATTGTTCGAAAAATCGGTAGGTATTAGAATGTTATTCATAGTTTAATAATATTATGACATCTTAGGAAAGAATCGAAGGGTTCGGTTGAGAAGCGTGAGCGTGGCAAAAGGGCTGATGTAATGCCATTATGCGCTGCCCGATATTCCCCTTATTTTATGTTTTATATATTTAATACAATTCGTGCGAACGAACCTTTGAACCAAGATTTGCCCAGGGCTATTTCTTATATGGAATAACCATGAACGGAATATCGATATGGAACCCAATTTTTTTAATGACCGGCTCTATGAAAAGTCGCTCCAGAAAAGTATGCTTGTTCTGTACCATAGCCAATAAGTGCATACGCTTCTTTTGTCTAAAATTATTAATGGCATCAATGACATTTTGATCGGGCAACTCATGAAAAATGTGTGCGGGGTTGACCAATAAAGATTCCAACTTTTGTTTGTTCTCCAATTGATTCACTTTTAAGCCATAGCCAGTAGCAACATGCAACACTTCAATGCGTGATATGTGTTTTTCGACTATGTCCAAAAGCATTTTTAATTGCTTTTTTTTGTATTTGATCTCGAAATCAGTAGGAAATAATATTTCTTTTGGTTTCTCATATATATAGTTCGAAGGGACCGCTATAACGGGACAGGTGGCTTTCTTGATGACGTGGACCGCATGGCTCCCTAAAAATATTTCCTTGGCCCCTGAGGCCCCTTGGGTACCCATGACGACCAAATCGATCTTCTCATTTTGGGTAATTTCAAGTATCTCATCTACGAGTATGTTAAAGGCAGAATGGGTCAGAAATTTGTGTTTCGTATTATGAAATTCCTTGATTAGCTTGTTTTTAATCTCTTCTAACTGCGTTATTGAATTTTCTTCATACACATCAGCAAGCCCTATCTGTCCTGGACTTCCCAATACATATTCTGCCTGATAAATGGCCGGGGTGTAGGTGTGTAATAGATAAAATGAGCATTCAACATCTTTAAAAAGATGGAGTGCATAACGGATCGCATTGTACGCATTATCTGAAAAATCGGTGGGAATAATTATTTTTTTCATGTTTTCTATAGTATTTGGGTTTTATGATCTCGCCAAATTCTGCAAGACCAAAAATGGAATTTTTACATGCAGCCCCAACGTGTCTATCGTCGATTGGTAGAGCATATGTTCCAAATGGGAATGTCTTGAATTGACCATGACCAGCATGTCGATCGCATGGTTCGAAATGAATTCGGATATGGCCTCAGTCTTATCTTTTTCAGGGGTTGTTTCGAAGACCAGCTGTGCCTTTTGCAAACTATTTTTTAGAAATATTTGGTTATCCAATTGTCGGTTTGGTAAGCTTTTTAGGGGGTCTATATACAATAGAAATATGGTAGATCTGAACGACCCCGTTAGGTCGCAAAGCAGTTTCAATTCCCTTCTTTTATAAGGTACCATGTAATTGGTTGGGAAAAGAATGTTCTTTGGAATCTGATACCCATAACCTTCGGGAATGGCTAAGACAGGACAGTTCACATATTTAATGACTTGTAATGTATTGCTACCAAAAGTGACCGTCCGATTATTGGTCTTTCCTTTGGTGCCCATAACCACAATGTCCATATTTTCCCGGTTGACCACTTCGTTCACTTCATCTATTAAGGAACCGAAGGCAGCAATCGTTTTGTAAGTATGTTTCGGATTGGGGGCATATTTTTTAATATCCTCTAAAACTTTTTGTAACTGCTGATTTGATTTTTGTAAGGTTGTCTCTTTTAATTTTTCAAATAAACTGCTTTCCATTAATGCTTCCTGCTCGTATATCTCATCTGCATAGGCATGAATAATGTAAATTTCGCCAATTTCGTACTTGAATATTTGACAGGCATACTTTAGGGCATTTAATGCCCCATCTGAAAAATCTGTTGGAACCAAAACTTTTCTCATACTTATTGACATTAATGTGATGTCTCAAAAATACAGGGGGAAGTTCCCAGAACCTATGACATTCGTCAGTTGTCGGTTTCAGGGGTATTGCTAATTTTGAGGCAAAATTATACGTTGACCACCTTATGGTCTTACAGGTCTTTAACGATTCAATCCGATTGGTTAATAAGTAGTTGGCAGTGTTATGAAATTAACCAATTTCTTGTTTAATTGACTATTTTTATGACCCGAATTATAAAATATTTAAGACAATCATACACGAAGTATAAAGAATAATCTTAGCATTGCTTTTATGAAAAGTAGTTTTCAAAATATCGTGGCAGGAAATACTCCAGTCCTAGTTGATTTTTTTGCCGAATGGTGCGGACCCTGTAAAATGTTGGCACCAATATTAAAACAGGTGAAAGATGAGTTAGGGGATGGATTAAAAATAGTTAAGATCGACGTGGATAAGAACCAGCCTTTGGCTGCAAAATATCAGGTGCGCGGGGTGCCTACAATGCTTTTGTTCAAAAAAGGCGAACCTGTTTGGCGCGAATCTGGTGTATTACAAAAAAATGATATCGTAAAGGTGGTTCGATCCTACATTTGAAGTAAATTGAAGTACTTCCAACAACAGAAATAAAGAAATTTTTTAGGGGCTATAAGCGACTGAATCAATGGACTATATAGATTACTACAAAGTACTTGGGATTTCCAAAAAAGCTTCTGAAAAGGAAATTAAATCGGCATATCGCAAATTGGCTCGTAAGTACCATCCAGATGTCAATCCGAATGATGCCTCCGCGGAGCGAAAATTTAAGGAAATAAATGAAGCCAATGAGGTCTTGAGCCATCCTGAAAATCGAAAAAAATATGATCAGTACGGCAAAGATTGGCAGCATGCAGAGGAATTTGAAAAAGCCCGACAATCGCAACAAGGATCTAGAACAGGTCCAAGGCAGCAAAGCCAAGGAGATTTCGGAGAACACGATTTTTCAGATTTCTTTGAATCGATGTTCGGAGGAGGCAGAAGTGCCTCTGGTGGCTTTTCAAGTGGCCAACAGGTAAGGTACCGTGGACAGGATTTTAACGCAGAACTTAGGTTAAGGTTACAGGATGCTTATAAAACACATAAACAGACCCTCACCGTAAACGGAAAAAACATACGTATTACCATTCCTGCCGGTATCGAAAACGGGCAGACTATAAAAATTAGTGGGCACGGAGGCCCGGGCAGAAACGGCGGACCCAAAGGCGATCTTTATATCACCTTTGCGATTGAAAACAATTCTGGGTTTAAAAGGGATGGAAATGATTTATACAAAACCGTTGATCTTGACTTATACACTGCGGTGCTGGGTGGGGAACTTACCGTCGATACCTTTGACGGCAAAGCCAAACTAAATGTAAAATCGGAGACCCAAAACGGGACCACTGTAAAACTTAAGGGAAAAGGTTTTCCAGTTTATAAGAAGGATGGTCAGTTTGGCGATCTGTACATTACCTATAATATAAAAACACCCACTGATCTGACCGCAAAGGAAAAAGCACTTTTTAAGGAGTTGTCCACCATTAAAAAATAAGGAATATGAACCTACAAGATTTTATTGCAGTCACGGATTTTTGTAACAACTATAGCATTTCACAAGCTTTGGTCATCGAATTTAAAGAATATGGACTGATTGAAATTATTGAACAAAGAAAGGATTGGTACCTGCCAATTTCCGAACTCCCAAAGGCTGAAAAAATAGTACGTTTGCATTCCGAATTAGGCATAAACCTGGAAGGGTTGTCGGTCGTTATTCAACTATTAGATCGAATAACAGCACAACAAGAAGAAATAACCTTTCTTAAGAATAGGCTCGACCTCTATGAGTAATAGGGCAATTCCAACCGCTACAGTGGCCCATTATAAAAATTAGAACCCTATTTTGATTTTTTTAACCTTTTTTCCTGTTTTTTCTCCTTAGCCGTTTTTACTGGCGCTTTTTTTGTATTTTTCTTCGCGTCTTGACTTTTTGCCATGATAATGATTATATATTTTTGTTAAAATGAGTGACCAACTTTTTTGGCCCATCAAAGATACAAATTCCGAATTAGCATTTAAATTAGTTGGGAAATTTTAGTTGACCTGCTTCTCCTGAAAGCCTTGTAGGGCCCTCCATGCCAGGGCTGCAGGGCCTAAAACGGCATCATCGCCCGGCGTTTCTGAAATGAGCACTTTAACCTTCCCTTTGTAAGCACTAAATTGGTTCCGCTCCATAGCGGCAATGGTTGGCTTAAGCAAAATATCGCCTGCCTTACTGAGTCCCCCTAAAAGAATAAATGCTTCAGGATCCAGATGGGCCGTGGTATCGGCCATTTGGCAACCTAGAAATTCGGCCGTTTGGGCAAAGGCTTCCAGGGCAATCGGATCCCCCTCCAAAGCGGCATCTGAGATTATCTCTCCTGTCATGTCGTCAAAGCTCACGCTTCGGAGCTTGGAATCATCGGTCATTTCGGCCAAAAGTTCAAAGATGGTCCGCCGCATTCCGGTGACCGACACATAGGTTTCAAGACATCCTTCTAGGCCACAATTGCATTGTCGTCCATTCGGCACCACATTTACATGACCCAATTCACCTGCCATTCCATGTTGTCCAATTAAAAGTTCCCCGTTCGAAATGATTCCGCTCCCAAGTCCGGTACCTAGAGTAAGTACCACAAAATGTTTCATGCCCTTGCCCATCCCAAATTCCATTTCGCCAACAGCGGAGGCATTTGCATCATTGGCAAGGGCAATCGGTAGATCGAATAGTTTCCTGATGGAAGCCACCAATGGTACCGCTACTCCCCATTTAAAATTAGGGGCATGTTCCATTTGTCCAGAATTTGCATTGGCATTAGGGGCGCCTACTCCTATGCCCAATATTTTTTGATTGGGATTTAGTGTTGCCTTCAGGTCGGTAATTTCCTTGGTAAGCAATTTGATAAACGTATCGAAAGGCGCTTTTGACCCTGTTTGGAACTTCCTAGCAGAATGAATTTGACCGGTTCTGGTGACCAGCCCCAATTTGGTATAGGTACCGCCAATATCTATTCCAAGTACTACTCCATTTTGATTTTCCATAATAAGTTTATTTAGCACAAATCAAGTCCAAACAAAAATAAGGCAAAATGATCTTTATCATTTTCAACCTGTTGGTGCTTCCTTATTTTTATTCTAATGAACTTTTAACCTAGCAAAACCATGAAAGCAACGGCCCAAATTAAAAAGATGGATTCCAGTACTTGTAAGCATTTGGTTATTAGAAACCTAAGCAGGATCATGGACATCCGCATTTTGGCCATAGATACAGATAAAAGTACGGTTTCCTTTCTCTATGATAGTAAATTGGCGCTTGAAAAAGTAATACGTGAACTTTTTCGGATTGGTTACCCCATTTTGAATTGCATATATCAGGATCAAAATGGACTAAGGGACCAAAATGATTATGGGGCCCACGTGATTGGATTATAAAATTATATTGATATGAAATATTCGGAAAAAGTGCGTGCTAAGCTTTATCAAAATTTAGGAAAACTTTTTTATGCCATTGCAATAGCTGATCGCAGTGTGCATATCAAGGAAATAGATAAATTGCGAAAATTCATCAGAACCTATTGGCTAGAAGTGGATACCGTTGAAGATGAATACGGCGAAGATGCTGCGTTCCAAATAGAATCGGTTTTTGATTGGTTATTGGAATACGAAAAAGATGGGGACAAATGTTATGAAGCGTTTGAGGATTATTACAAAGACCATCAAACAGAATTTACCCCATATCTTAAAGTGTTGATTCTAGATACTGCAAACGCCATCGCCAGTTCATTTTCCGGAAAGAATAAATCAGAATTGCTTTTGGTGGGCAAACTTCGTTTACTTTTTCAGGGTGGTGCTGCCCTATAAATCAAATGGATTTATAGTATGGTTCTAATACTGGAATGATTTCCCTAGTCAGACATGCTCGCTTCCTTGCCTTTTTTGCCAATAGCGTGACCGCCCATTCCCAGTTCTGGAATAACCAGTAGCGGAACCTGGGTATGGAATGCAATGATTTTTATTACTGGCTCACGGGTCATCTTTTCCATTAGGCTATGTTGAAAATTGAGCATTGCCACCAAATGGATATCCAATTCATTTGCAAATATCTCTAGGGATTTGGAGACGGATTTCAACTCTGATACCGTATGGACATAATGTTCAACTGGCTTTAAATATTTTCGAAGCATGTTCAGGTTGAAATGCTGTAATTCGGTCAGCGACTTGATTTCAAACTGCACATGAACTATTCGGATAACAGCCTCAAAGGCTATTGCCAAATCCAGTAATGGACGAAGTTCAGATTCGGTATAAAAGCGCGTAAAATCTGTTGCAAATGCAATCTCATTCGGTTTCTTGAATTCAAAATTGTATGGAATCGCAATTACCGGACAATTCTTAATTGATTTAATAATGCTAACGGTATTACTGCCCATGAACACAGCTTCAAGGCCAGAGGCCCCTTTGGTACCCATAATGATGAAGTCAATTTGCTCGCGTTCCACTACCTCTTTGATCTCATCCACCAACAAATTGAAGGAAGAAATCGTCTTAAACGTGTGGTTCGTAAATAGATGATTTTTTGCGATTCGTTCTAAAAGTTCTTGCAACCCATTTTCAGAACTACTTTTAATCCTATCTTCCAAAAGGGAACCTCCAATGGCTGCAGCCATAATGCGGCTATTGGGAATTGCCGGAGTATAGGTATTCAGCAAATGAAAAACGCAATTTTCATGTTCAAAAAGTGCAATGGCATATTTTATTGCGTTCCATGCATTTTCCGAAAAGTCGGTAGGTAATAGAATATTCTTCATTTATTTTCACTTATTACTTAGTGGTAAAAATAGCAGTTGGTCATAGTGGAAAACATGATTTATGTCAGGTTTCTTATAAGGTCAATAATTTACTGGGCATATATAAATTGTACTTTGGGAATAGGGGTGATACAAGTGGAATTATACAAGGTGCTGAAATTGAAATATTGCAAAAAGCCATAAGTATTGGCCGAAGTATTAATTTAAGAAAACAGGGCTACATTGGAACGACTTCAAAATCCTTGTGCCGTCTCCAACAATTTCTTCTCGTTGACAATGCCGATCCTTTTTCCAGAGGCGACCAGTAGTCCTTCTTTTTTAAACTCTGAAATAATCCGGATACAAGACTCCGTGGCAGTGCCCACCACATTGGCCAAATCTTCCCGGGATAGCGTCAAGTTTAGAAAACCTTTATGATCTACCCCAAAGTTATTTTTAAGGTAAATAAAGGCTTCCGCAATACGTTGTTTTACAGATTTTTGGGACATGTTCACGATTACGTCATCGGCTTCCTTGAGATCATGCGCCATGTGTCTTAAAACTTCCAAAGTGAAGGCGGGATTTTTGTGCATCGCATCGAGAATACTGTCTTTGGGTACAAAACAGATTTCCATATCGTTCATGGCTATGGCGCTTAAATTGGTTGATTCATCGGCAATCACCGAACGTTGTCCGATCACCTCTCCCTGAGTGGCAAGTTTAACAATCTGATCTTTTCCATTGGCGCTTAATTTTGAAAGTTTTGAAACCCCCTCACGAACACAGTAAACCCCTTTTAGTTTATCCCCTTCCTCAAAAATGACATCGCCTTTTTTAAGGGTTTTGTAAATCTTGGAATCGGATACGTGTTTCAATTCCTCTTTGCTCATGGCCCGTAACGAGTTGAATTGACGAACAATACAATTTTCACATCTGGTTTCCATAAATATCAATTTGTACCTAACAGCGCAAAATTAGGCGCCCCTTCAGAAACCAAACATGACATATATCATGTTTTTATTGATCAAACACTTTAAAATTTGCAATACGTAGAGTAAGCTGACGTTTTATGCCTTCAAAAAAATGTTTCCATTGTGGCGATGAATGTGGCACAGCCATTGTGCAATTCGATCATAAAGACTTTTGTTGCAATGGCTGCAAAACGGTTTATGATATACTATCGAACAATGATTTGTCCTATTATTATGAACTCCAATCGGCAGCGGGGTCAACCCCTAAAATAATTGAGGGAAAGTATGATTTTCTCGAAACGAAGGCGATTGTTGAAAGATTAACCGAATTTAGCGAAGGTGGGTTGCAAATCGTCAACTTAATGATCCCAAATATCCATTGTAGCTCCTGTATTTGGATATTGGAGAATTTGCATAAAATAAATCCCCATATCATTAGTTCCCAAGTTGACTTTCCCAATAAAACAGTTCGCATTACTTATAAAACCTTAGCTTTTTCTTTAAAAGAATTGGCTGTATTACTCTCCCGTATTGGTTACGAACCCCAGATTACCTTAGCGGATTACGAACCAAAGAAGAACAGGGTAAACCGAAGTTTGATATACAAACTTGGGGTAGCGGGCTTCGCCTTTGGAAATGTTATGTTCCTTTCCTTTCCAGAGTATTTTGATTTGGCTTCC
Source organism: Flavobacteriaceae bacterium (assembly GCA_037969055.1). Taxonomy (GTDB): domain Bacteria; phylum Bacteroidota; class Bacteroidia; order Flavobacteriales; family Flavobacteriaceae; genus Pelagihabitans. The sequence continues at coordinate 13,026 of JBBKWR010000165.1, forward strand.
AACACAAATAGCGGAGGAGAATTTTGGTTAAACCAATATAAAGGAGTATTCCGTTGGCTAATGTTCATCTTTTCGGTACCTGTTGTTTTTTATGCTGGATCAGCTTATTTTATATCAGCCTATAAAGGACTCCGCGCTAAGATTTTAAATATTGACGTACCAATAGCCCTGGGTATTTTGGTACTGTTTGCAAGAAGTACCGTTGAGATTAGCCTCAAACTGGGTCCAGGATATTTTGATAGCCTTACCGGATTGGTATTTTTTTTGCTTCTCGGAAAATTTTTTCAACAGAAAACCTATTCCTTTTTATCCTTTGAGCGGGACTATAAATCGTATTTCCCCATTGCCGTTACACGTATATCTCCCAACGGAAATGAAGAGCCCACCCAAGTATATGACATAAGAAAGGGCGATCGATTATTGATCAGGAATGAAGAACTTATCCCTGTCGATGGTGTGTTGATTCGTGGTAATGCCCGTATCGATTATAGCTTCGTTACCGGTGAGTCCGAGCCTGCTACCAAATGGTGTGGGGATAAAATTTATGCTGGTGGAAAACAAGTCAACGGGGCGATCGAAATGGGCGCCTTAAAATCGGTTTCCCAAAGTTATCTAACACAATTATGGAGTAATGCCGTCTTTCAAAACGACAAATCAAGCAGGTTCCAAAACCTTACGGATCGAATCGGCAAACGCTTTACGGTGGCAGTCCTGTCCGTCGCCTTCGTGGCCACCGCGATATGGTTGTACAAGGATCCCAGTAAGGCTATGAATGTCTTTACCGCAGTATTGATCATTGCCTGTCCTTGTGCCATTGCCCTTGCGGCCCCATTTACCTTAGGGAACATGCTACGCATATTTGGTAGAAAAAAATGCTATTTAAAAGATACACAAACCATTGAGCAATTGGCGCAGATCGACACTGCAATATTCGATAAGACAGGTACGATTACCACTTCCCATAAAAGCAATACAATCTACGAGGGCTTACAACTAACTGCACAAGAAGAATCCCTTTTAAAAAATACCCTACGCGCCTCGAACCATCCCCTGAGCCGGGCCATTTACGATATGCTCTCAGCGCAAGACATCCTGACGCTTGACGAATACGAGGAAAAAATGGGCAAAGGCATCAAAGGGACCATTGAAGATACCCATATCAAAATCGGTTCGGCAGATTTCGTAGGGAACAAAGATTTGCCAAGTGCCGAGAAGACAGCGGTACATATAAGTACGAACGACACCTATAAGGGTTGTTTTGTGGTCCATAATGAATATCGGGAAGGGATTTCTGAACTCTTTAAAAAAATGTCCAAGACCTTGCGGTTGGCTATTCTTTCTGGAGACAATACTGGCGAAAAGGCCCATTTGGAGACATTATTACCTAAACTTACCCCGCTATACTTTAACCAACAACCCGCGGACAAGCTGGAGTTTGTACGATCATTACAACAACAGGGCAAAAAAGTACTCATGATAGGAGATGGGCTCAACGATGCGGGTGCTTTGGCACAAAGCGACGTGGGAATCGCGATTTCGGAAAATATAAACGTTTTTTCCCCAGCCTGTGATGGCATTTTGGATGCGTCTAAAATGCAACAATTGTACGAATACATCCTTGCCTCCAAAAAGGCTGTTAAAATCATAAAATTGAGTTTTATCCTGTCCCTTTTGTACAATTTAGTCGGACTTTATTTCGCCGTAACCGGACAGTTGCAGCCAGTTGTCGCAGCTATTTTAATGCCTTTGAGCTCCATTAGTGTGGTGGTATTCACCACGGTTATGACAAATATGGTAGGACGTAAACTGGACTAATAAAAAACAGGAAAATCAGTAAACCTGATATATGTCATATTTATTAAAAACCCATCAGAATATTTTTACGCCAGAATCCAGATAGGTATGAGTGTTATATATGTGTTATTGGCCATCAGCATAGCGGTTGCCGCCATTTTTTTCATCGCCTTTATTGTTGCAGTCAGAAGTGGGCAGTATGATGATTCATATACCCCATCGGTGCGTATGCTTTTCGAAGATGAACTGGTCAAAGAAAAACCTATCAAAGCAAAAAAGAATAAGCACAAAAACCAATTAGGAAGTAATAAAATAATCCAACAAAAAAGATAAGGGAATATGGCATGGGTTAATGACTTATAAAAATAATATAAGTCGGTGCCCTCCTCGCATATTTCCCTTCGCTAACACAACAATTATGGAAGTACAGCAATTTTACTATGACAACAAGATTGTAAAAAAGTTTCTTTATGCGACCATGTTATGGGGAATCGTGGGCATGACGGTCGGACTCATGTTGGCATTTCTCTTTATTTTCCCCAATTACATGGAAGGCATTTCATGGTTAAGTTTTGGCCGTTTGAGGCCCTTACACACGAACGCTGTAATTTTTGCCTTTATTGGGAACGCAATTTTTGCAGGGGTCTACTACTCTACCCAACGCCTACTAAAAGCACGGATGTTCAGCGACTTTTTGAGCAATTTTAACTTTTGGGGCTGGCAATTGATCATAGTGGCGGCGGCGATTACGCTTCCCTTAGGTTATACCACATCTAAAGAATACGCCGAGTTGGAATGGCCTATCGATATTGCCATTGCACTCGTTTGGGTAGCTTTTGGGGCCAACCTGATAGGCACTATGATCAAAAGGAGACAGCGCCATTTGTATGTGGCGATTTGGTTTTACGTAGCCACGTTTGTCACAGTTGCGGTTTTGCATATTTTTAATAGTTTGGCACTTCCCGTCAGTGCCTTGAAAAGTTATTCGGTGTATGCCGGGGTCCAGGATGCCTTAGTGCAATGGTGGTACGGACACAATGCGGTCGCGTTTTTCTTGACCACACCATTTTTGGGTTTGATGTACTACTTTATCCCCAAAGCGGCGAACCGTCCCATATACTCCTATAGACTATCCATAGTTCACTTTTGGTCGTTGATCTTTATCTATATCTGGGCCGGGCCACACCATTTGTTATATTCTGCATTGCCAGATTGGGCACAAAACTTGGGGGTCGCTTTTTCCGTGATGTTGATTGCCCCATCCTGGGGTGGAATGATCAACGGACTGCTTACACTACGTGGTGCCTGGGACAAGGTACGCACCGACCCAACCTTGAAATTTATGGTCGTTGCCATAACCGGGTACGGGATGGCCACTTTTGAAGGTCCATTGCTATCCCTCAAAAATGTAAATGCCATTGCACACTTTAGCGACTGGATCATTGCTCATGTGCACGTAGGTGCCTTGGCATGGAATGGGTTTTTGACCTTCGGCATGATTTATTGGTTGGTGCCGAAAATGTTCAAGACACGCTTGGCATCGATTGGGTTGGCCAATTTCCATTTTTGGATCGGTACATTGGGAATTATACTTTATGCCCTACCCATGTACGTGGCAGGATTCACCCAAGCTTTGATGTGGAAAGAATTTAATCCGGATGGTACATTGGCCTATGGCAACTTTTTGGAAACCGTGAACGAGATCATGCCTATGTATTGGATGCGTGCCATTGGCGGTACACTATACATCATTGGGGCCTGTGTGATGATCTATAATGTCGTGGTCACCATCCGATCAGGCAGCAAGGTAGAAGATGAATTGGCTGAAGCCGCGGCCTTGACGAGGGTATCCAAAAAGAGAACTGCGGGTGAAACCTACCATACCTGGCTGGAGCGCAAGCCCATTCAATTGACCATTTTGGCAACTGTTGCGATATTAATAGGGGGCATTATCCAAATCGTGCCCACAATTTTGGTAAAATCGAACATCCCTACGATCAGCAGCGTAAAACCCTATTCGCCCTTGGAATTGGAAGGTCGAGATCTCTATATCCGCGAAGGCTGTGTGGGCTGTCACTCCCAAATGGTACGCCCGTTCAGAAGTGAGGTGGAACGGTATGGGGAGTATGCTAAAGCAGGGGAATTTGTGTATGACCACCCCTTCCTATGGGGCAGTAAACGTACCGGCCCTGATCTACTGCGCATTGGTGGTAAATATTCCGACAACTGGCACCTGAACCATATGTACGATCCGCAGAGCACCTCCTCTGGATCTATTATGCCCACATATCCATGGTTGGTCCGTGACAAACATGACCGTAGTGGGATCCAAGGCAAAATGGAGGCAATGGTTTCGTTAGGAGTTCCTTATACAGATGAAGAAATAGCCAATGCCCAGAACAATATGTCGGAGCAGGCCACGAAAATCGAGAAAAACCTATATACCGATCCAGATTTTGCCAAGGGCTATGAAGCCGATAAAAAATATGCCTCAGAAAATGGACAGGAGTTTATTGAAATGCGCGACCGTGAAATCGTTGCATTGATAGCCTACCTACAGCGTTTGGGCACCGATATCAAAATAAAAGATCCGAACGGATTAATATCAGAAAACAAGTAATAACAACCCATTAAGAAAATAACGAAGCCATGCTAAAATTTGTTAAAGGTTATTTGGAAAATATAGAAGGTGTAGCTACCTATCCTATGATATCATTACTCATTTTTTTCGTCTTTTTCACACTGCTTTTCTGGTGGGTATTCACCGCTTCAAAAGCACATATCAAAGAGGTAAGCGAATTGCCATTACAAGATGACTGACAAAAGACGTAAGATGTAAGACGTAAGACCTAAGACTTTAGACCTTTGACCTTAGACATTAGACCTTAGACCTTAGACCTTAAACCTTAAACCTTAAAAATTAGACCAAAATAAAACAACATGAAAAACAGTTCTACATGGTGGATAAAATTCCCAGCGGCATTGTTCCTAGTATGGGGCTTGATGGAGTATTTCATAGACTCAGGGGATAAACCTGCAATCCTTCAATATAGGGAAGCACAAATATTTATGGTGATGGTGCTTTTGCTATTGATAGCTATAGCAATGATATTACAATCGGTTGAAAATGTAATGTTTCGCACCATGACGGCCGAAGCCCAGGAACGTTATTTGGCCACTCAGGCCAAAACTTGGGAATGGTCATGGGGTAAGCGTATTTACAAAAAACTCCTTGGATCCAAACCTATAGAGGAAGAGGGTGAAATTATATTGGATCATAATTACGACGGCATCCGTGAGCTCGATAACGAGCTCCCACCATGGTGGGTATACATGTTCTATGCCACCATAATTTTTGGGGTTGTGTATTTGGCACGCTTTCATATATTCAACGATTATAACCAAGATCTTGAATATCAACA
>JBBKWR010000166.1:0-5820 GCA_037969055.1 Flavobacteriaceae bacterium
GGGGCAGAAATTTCCCCAGAGCGGATGGCCTGGTTAAAAGCTTCGGCAATTTTGGCCCTGCCTTCGGCATCGGCATATAAGATCCTTGCCTGCGAACCCACCACCAATTTGTTTTGGGCAGCTTCCGAAATCCACTTGATGTTATCCTGCATTTGTTGTTGGATTTCTTCCGGGGCCAACACTTTAATTTCTTCCATCACCTTTAAGGCAATGGCATCTGTTTTTTGAAGATCTTCGGGATTGCATGAGGTACAGACCCATCTGAACGGACCAAAACCGTAATCAAAACACAAAGGCCCTAAAATGTCCTGTACATAAGATGGATACCTGAAATCGATTTTGTTATCGGCCATTACCTCGGCCCCGGCACGGGAAGCTTCCAACAAGAACGCATTCCCATAATCAAAGAAATAGGTACCTTTCGCCGTATGCTTGTTGACCGCAGCGGCATGTCTTCGCAAGGATTTTTGCACTTGCACCTTAAACGCCTCTGGATCATCGCGCATCATCCTATTTGATGCTTCAAATCCCAATCCGACAGGATAATAGCCGCCGGCCCAAGGATTGTGCAAAGAGGTTTGGTCGGAACCCAAATGGATGAATATGCCTTCCTCATCGAATTTTTCCCAAACGTCTACCACGTTTCCAACAAAAGCAAGGGAGACTACCTCCTTCTCGCTTATGGCCTTTTTGGTCCTTGTGACCAAGGCGTTCATATCATCGATCAGCACGTCTACCCAACCTTGTTCATATCTTTTGGTCGCGGCCGCAGAATTGACCTCGGCGCATACCGTCACACAGCCTGCAATATTTCCGGCCTTGGGTTGTGCCCCGCTCATCCCGCCCAATCCCGCAGTAAGGAATATTTTTCCATTTGGACCCTCATTTTTCTGCAAAACTTTTCGAAAAGCGTTCATAACTGTAATGGCCGTGCCGTGTACGATGCCCTGTGGCCCGATGTACATGTAGGAACCGGCGGTCATTTGTCCATATTGGGTAACCCCGAGGGCATTGTATTTTTCCCAGTCGTCTGGTTTGGAATAGTTGGGGATCATCATGCCGTTCGTGACCACTACCCTTGGGGCGTCGTTGGAGGAAGGGAACAAACCCATGGGATGCCCAGAATAGACATGCAAGGTCTGTTCATTGGTAATCATGGCAAGGTATTGCATTGTGAGCAGGTACTGGGCCCAATTTTGGAACACCGCACCATTGCCCCCATAGGTAATCAGCTCTTCTGGATGCTGTGCCACGGAAGGATCCAAGTTGTTTTGGATCATCAACATGATCGCCGCGGCCTGGATCGACTTGGCCGGATATTCGATAATGGGACGGGCGTATATTTTATAGTCCGGTTTGAAACGGTACATATAAATGCGGCCGTACTTAGTTAATTCTTGGGCAAATTCTTTGGCGAGTTCAGCATGCCAATCGGATGGAAAATAGCGGAGGGCATTTCGCACCGCCATTTTTTTTTCTTCCATGGATAGGATATCCTTGCGCTGCGGGGCATGATTGGCCGTTGTTGAATAGTCCCTTTTTGATGGAAGTTTCTTGGGAATGCCTTGCAAGATTTGAGACTTAAAATCCATGTTGCCTAATTTGATTTGCTTTCGTTTACGCCTTATGTCTGTCAAATACAAGTTCCCCTTTTTTCCAGACCATGCAGGGTTTTAGGTTGCCTTGATTGTACAGAATTTCATTGTAGTGATCGGTATGGAAGACACTAAAGTCCGCCATATAACCTACCGCCAATTGACCCCTATCTTTTAATTTAAGGGCAGCGGCCGCGCGGAAAGTAATTCCGGCTAATACTTCAGCGTTCGTCAATTTTTCAAAAGTACCCAAAATCGCTGCCTGTGTGAGCAAGTCTCCCATAGGGGCGGAGCCCGGGTTATGGTCACTGGCAATTGCCAATGCCCCGCCAGCATCAAGAATTCTTCTGGCAGGCGTAAAATTACAGCCCAATCCCAGGGAAGCGCCGGGTAAGGCCACCGCAATGGTATTACTCTGTGCCAAAAGTTTTATTTCTTTTTCGGTACTGACTTCAAGATGATCGGCACTTACCGCTTCAAAATTGACGGCGACGGCACTGCCCCCAGTTGTAAATTGATCGGCATGGACCGTAATATCGAATCCCATTTCCTTGGCTTTTTGAAAATAGGGCGCTATTTGTTCTTTTGAAAAAGCGCTTTGTTCCACAAAGGCATCAATACGGCTGGCCAATTTCTCTTGCCTTAAAATTGGAAATAACAACTCGATTATTTCTGACAGGTATTCCGCTGAAGTGCCCTTAAAATCTTTGGGCAGCATATGCGCTGCAAGACAGGTAGGTATTAGATCGGAAGGTAAGTTTGCATTTGCTTCTTTGATTGCATAAAGCATTTTCAATTCTTCGGCTACAGAAAGTCCGTAGCCACTCTTTACCTCAATCGTGGTCACACCATTTTTAAGATGGCGGGTCGCTCTTTTAACAATACCTTTTACCAGCGCTGCTTTGGAAGCCTTTCTGGTCTGGGTCACCGTATCCCAAATGCCGCCCCCTGCTTTTGCGATGTCGAGGTATGACTTGCCCGCATTGCGCATGGCATAGTCATTGGCCCTAGAGCCCGCAAAGCATATATGGGTGTGGGCATCCACCAATCCAGGTAGGCAAACATGATCTCCTTGCAAGTGGTGTAGTGCAGCACTTTTATTATTTTTCAAAAGTTGTTCAAAGCCTCCGATGGACTGTATGTTTCCATCCGTTACCAAAATTCCTGCATCGGGAATAACAATTAGTGCAGTATCAGTAATGGGGCCTTTTAAGGGAAGCCCGGATAAGGGTACTATTTGTTTGAAGGGGCCAATAAGGGTGCTTGTTTTCAAAGTGTTTTTATCTAATAATTTAAATGCCTTCTTGGTCTAAGGTCTAAGGTCTAAGGTCTAAGGTCTAAGGTCCAAAGTCCAAAGTCTAAAGTCCAAAGTCTAAATGCATATCTTTGTTTTCGTTGATCCATCCATTAGTATACCTCAAATTCATTGGAATAAGGGGTAGCCAGTGATATTTTCTTTTTTTGGCTAACCCTGTCCACAACTTTAATAATAGTACGGTCTTTAATCATAGCAATCCCTTTTTCTATATCATCGGCGAAGACTCTGTCCTGTTCTGCGAAGCTTACATTTTTACGAATTGCTTGATGGACCTCATCCAATAAAATCCCAGATTTCATGGGCTTCCTAAATTCAAAGGCTTGCGCTGCCGTCAAAAGTTCTATGGCCAATATTTTTTCCACATTCCCAATCACTTGCAAGGCTTTTCTACCAGCAATCGATCCCATGCTTACATGGTCTTCTTGTCCCAAGGAGGTTGGTATGCTATCGGCACTGGAGGGAAAACAAAGTCCCTTGTTCTCGCTGGCCAAGGCCGCGGTAGTATATTGCAAGATCATATAGCCCGAGTTAATGCCCGTATCTTTCATCAATAATTTGGGTACCCCTGGGCTATTTCCCTCTAGGGCAAGATATATCCTTCGGTCCGATATGTTGCCAATTTCTGAGGCCGCCAAACAGGCATAATCCAGTGCCATGGCCAAAGGTTGCCCGTGAAAATTACCCCCGCTGATGGTCAGTTCCTCATCGATAATGATCGGATTGTCGGTTACGGAATTCAATTCCACTTCCAATAATTCTTTTAGGTGGAGCCAGGTATTTCTGGAGGCGCCGTGCACTTGTGGTATGCATCTAAGGGAATAAGGATCTTGCACCCTTTCACAGTTAATGTGATCTTCCATGATCTCGGAACCTTTAAGGAGCCGTTTGATCCTTTTTGCAACATGCACATTTCCCTTAAAGGGACGTAAGGCGTGAAGCTCTTTATAAAATGGCTTCACGGAACCTTGTAAACCTTCTATCATCATCGCCCCAATAATGTCGGCCTGCGCAAGACAGGCATGTAGCTTCTCTATCACTTGTACGGTGTGGGCAGCTATGAACTGGGTGCCGTTGATCAATGCCAAGCCTTCTTTTGGACCGAGATCCAATGCCTTCAATCCAGTTTTTTTGAACAATTGTGAAGTTTCAATATTTTTCCCCTGATAGGTAACTTTTCCCAAACCGATCAAAGGCAAGAAAAGGTGGGACAGCGGTGCCAGATCGCCCGAGGCACCAACTGATCCTTGGCAGGGTACTATAGGAATCGCATCATTGTCTATATGCCAAAGGATACGGTCCAAGGTAGTTTCTGCAATGCCCGAATACCCTTTGGACAGGGAATGTACTTTTAAGATCATCATCAATTTTGCCAACTCTGTTTCGATGGCATCACCCACTCCTACACTATGGCTTTTAAGGATGTTGTGCTGTAAAATTTTGGTCTCGGATTTACTGATTTTGGTAGTGCACAAAGGTCCAAAACCCGTATTGATACCATAAACGGGAAGGCCTTTTTCGACAATATTTGCAACCACCTTGCGACTCGCCCTTATTTTTTTACGGCTCGCAGCTGCTATTTTACCTTGAATTTCTCCTTGGGCAAGGGCAAGGGCCAAACTGGCGGTTAAGGTATCTTCACCGTATAAAAATGGCTTTGCAACTTTGGGCATACGCTCCTCTTTTTTTGGTCCCCTAAAAGTATTGATAATGTTCGAGACTTACCAAGGGAATACGCCAAAGTATGTACCAATCAAAACCTTAACTTAGTGGTCTAAATTCGCCATCGATGATTTTTGATCTTATTAGAAAAAGACGTTCCGTATTCCCTGCACAATATATTGACAAACCAATTGCCAAGGCAGATATCGAAAAAGTACTGGAGGCTGCCAATTGGGCACCTACACACAAAAAAACGGAACCCTGGCGATTTAAGGTCCTATTGGGGGAGAGCAAGACAAAATTAGGACTTTTTCTTTCGCTTAAATATATGGAACATGAGGCGAAGCCAAAGCAGTTCAAAGTTGAAAAGCTTATTGAGAATCCCAAAAGATCAGGCGCGGTTATTGGCATTTGTATGCAAAGGGATGCTACGGAAAGCCTACCGGAATGGGAGGAGATAGCTTCGGTGTCTATGGCCGTACAGAACATGTGGCTCTGCTGCACCGAAATGGGCCTGGGCTGTTATTGGAGTTCTCCGGGATTGATCCAATACATGGACGAATTCTTTGACCTAAAAGTGGGAGAGAAATGTCTCGGCTTTTTCTATTTGGGACATTATGAGGAAGCAATTCCAGATCAGACCAGAAGGCCCATTGCTGAAAAAACGGTATGGATGGAATAATGACCTTAGTCAAAAAATGGAAAGAGGGCGCACTTATGTTCCCACGCGACATAAATAAATAAACCAAGAAAAACTATCGTCACCATAAACTTCAAAAAAGTACCGGTCAGGAATCCTAGAAAAGATCCGAAAGCGGCCTTGGTAGCGGTCTTTTTATCGGCCTTGTTCATGAGTTCCCCTATAAAGGCTCCCACAAAGGGCCAAACAATAATACCGATCGGACCTAAAATAGGGAAAAATAGGGCGACCAAAAGTCCGATCGTCGTGCCGACCATCCCTGCCCTACTGCCCCCAAATTTTTTCGTGCCCATGGCGGGGATGATATAATCTAGTGCAAAAACGACCAAGGCGATCGCCCCGGTAATCCCCAAATACCACCAGTTGTCGGGTACCGCCTTTGTTAGGTACAACAGGAGCAATCCCACCCAACTTATTGGCGGGCCGGGGAGTACGGGTAAAAAGCTGCCCAGAATACCGATCAGCATTAAAATAAATCCAAAAATTAACAATAAAATATCCATTCAAATGATTTTCTGTTGGACGAAGATAGGGAGGATTTGTTACAG
>JBBKWR010000167.1:0-23090 GCA_037969055.1 Flavobacteriaceae bacterium
ATACCAAGTTCTTTGAATTTTTTGATGATAGGTTCCAGTCCATCCTTGTGGAAAACGGAAATCAGGGCCGACTTGGCTTTTTTAGGGATACTCATATTGATGTACTTTTGATTTAGCAAGTAAGGAAACAAAAGTAAATTTTTTGAGGCTAATAATTTGGTCAGGTTATTAACAAATCAGTGAAAGTTTTAAACGCGGCAACTGAATTTTGATTTTCAGGAAACATCTGAATATTTTGCGAATTGCTATGCGGGATTGGTTGTATAAACTAATTCCAATTAAAACCTTTTCTGATCAGTGAACCTATCAGGTGCCGATAAGTTAAATTTATTTTCCAAATGGGTTGATGCCACGGAAAATAACGCTCAAAGTATTTTGGCAACCTCGGAAGTAACAAATTCCAAAAATTGCACATCATCTTTGGTAAATGGGTCCAAGCTGTTACTGTCGATATCGATCTGCCCCACGTTTACCCCATTTATGAACAATGGCACCACGATTTCCGCCTTCACGGTAATGCTGCACGCAATATAATTGTCCTGCGCTTGCACATCCGGTACCACAAAATTTTGATTGCTTACGGCGACCTGACCACATATACCTTTTCCGAAAGGAATGATAGTGTGATCGGTTGGAGCTCCGGCATAAGGCCCTAATTTTAACTCCTCCTTATCACCATTATTAAAGTAAAACCCTACCCAATCATAACACGGAACCTGCGTTTTTAAAAGCACACAGAGGTCCTTCAAACGATTGTCAATACTAGATTTCGATTTTAAAATCCCGATAACTTTTGGCTTCAATTTTTCAAACATCTTTTCATTTTTAAAGGGTGATCAAAAGTCGTTAATTAGACCAATACAAACAAAATGTAAGGGCTTAATTATTAGCTATTATACCCACCGGGTTTGACTTCCAAACTACAGGGTTCATATACTTAACCCCTACCAAACCATTCAACTGTTCTTTTTTAGTTGAAAACCGAATTAATAGATTGTCCTTGCGACTTCGTTGTGATAATTTGTGATTGCGAAAAGATTGACTGTAAGGTGCTTGCTTTTATTCGCACTAACTATGCATAGCTACTGAAAAAGAACGGGTGCGGAGGATTGTTTTTATATTATTGGGTGTTTGGACTATTCATCAGTCCCATGCACAAACCTGTTGTTCGGGTGGTGTGCCATTGTCGAATAACATTGGATTGCCCAATGAAGGACAAGGCTCATTTTTGGTCGGACTTAATTACGACTACAATAACCTGAATACCCTGAATGCGGGTACGGACAAGTTGAATGATAATTCCAGATTGCGAATTACCCATTCATTTTTGTTAAATTTTGGCTACAGTTTCACCGACAGGCTTTCCGTGGAGTCCCTTTTTACTTGGGTAGATCAATCCAGGAACATCAGTCAGTTCGGGAATGAAAATGTAACGGAAACATCTGGGGTAGGAGATGCTGTTTTCTTGGGAAAATATAGCTTTCCAAATCTTTTTGGCACAAATGCCATCCTGAATCTGGGTCTGGGCGCCAAAGCCCCTTTTGGAAAATCAAACCTTACGACTGTCGACGGAATTCTATTAACCGCAGACTTACAACCGGGAAGTGGAGCTTGGGATGTGCTAGGATGGATGTCTATATCAAAGGGGTTAAATTTTAGGCCAACCGCCACCTTTTCCGGAAGTCTTACCTATAGGATTACAGGCAAAAATAAATCCTATTTAAATGATACTTCGGTCTATGAATTTGGGAATGAAATACAGACCAATATTGGCTATACCGACCAATTTTTGCTTTTCAATACAATTTTCAACCCTGGACTGGTCCTCAAATATCGTGGGGCGTTTTTGGATAAAATAAATGCTTCTAATTTGCCGAACACCGGTGGCCAATGGGTTTTTGTACGGCCAGAAGTGGTAGTCCAAATATCACCAAAATTTAATATGGCAACACGATTGGAAGTTCCAATTTATAGTTTTGTCGAAGGTACCCAACTAACACCAACCCTGAGGTTTACTGTTGGGATATCTTATAAATTTATAAACAATAAGTTGAATATCTTAAAATAGAACGCTATGAAAAAACTATTGCTTTTATTGGTCTATACCTTGATACTGTTCTCCTGCAGTTCCTCGAACACACAGGAAACTGAATTGAACCCTGATTCCGATGTCGAAATTGTGGAAAACAATTCTAACGAATGGAGCATCCCGATTTCCGAAGTCTTGGATGGGGGCCCTGGGCGTGACGGAATACCGGCACTTGAAAACCCAGTGATGGTAACCGCAGATAATGCTTCCATATTACAGGATTCCGACCTTGTGCTTGGTTATAAAAATGGAAATGATATTCGGGCATATCAGCACATTATTTTAGATTGGCACGAAATCATTAATGACAAAATTGGCGATGTTTCAATGGCAATAACCTATTGCCCTTTAACGGGCACCGGATTTGGATGGAACCGCATCATAAAAGGAAAAGAAACAACTTTTGGGGTTTCCGGTCTTTTGTACCAAACAAATTTAATGCCTTTTGATCGAGCGACCAAAAGCAACTGGTCGCAATTATTAAATGCATCGGTAAATGGCAATCTTATAGGTGAAAAAGCAGAAATGATTTCGCTGGTAGAAACCGATTGGAATACTTGGCGCACTATGTATCCAAACACAAAAATTGTGGGCTTGAATACGGGATTTTCGAGAACCTATGGTGTGTATCCTTATGTAGATTACAAGACCAACCAAACCTTCTTTTTGTTTCCCACGCCTAAAGATGATAGATTACCCGCAAAGGAGCGGGTGCATGCCATCATTGATAATGAGAAGTCAAAGGTGTATCGGTTCAGTGATTTTATATCGAATAATGTCTTGAGGGACACATTTAATGGAAAAGATTATTTGATTGTCGGCAACGCAAACTTCATCGTTTCATTTGAACTGAATACGGTACAAGCTGCATTAAATTTTAATTATGCATTTGATGCAAACGATGATGTTATCCTTCGTGATAGCAACGGAAAAGATTATACCCTGTTTGGAGAAATTGTGCCTACATCGAATATCGGCGGTAACCTAAAACGGACTTCATCTTTCATGGGATATTGGTTTTCGATTCCAGCATTTTACACAACTACGCTCTATGGTGATTAAACCACTAAAAGTGTCAGCAAGATAATTTGAAAGCGCTTTTGATCTCGAGTGGTGTAGTGCAACGAACTTAGGAAATTCCTTCATCAACAACCCGTCAAATATTCTTAGAAGGATAAAGCCAATCAAAACATAACACCTCTACGTTTAACAAAGAGATTGATATCAATTAAGTAATAGCACTGAAAAGATACTTAGAATGATTTCTTTATTCTTTTTTATTTCCCGGATAGAAGTTATTTTCTAAAGTTGATTTTTCGAGGATATATTTTTCCTGAAAATTTTTTAAAGGAAGATGATTTTTATAATCGAGAACAATTTTTTTAAGACGGTTGATTTTCAATTGATTTTTTAAAGGATAAATTTTTTTATCAACATTTTTTTATCGAGATGAAATTTATTTTGTCGGATACTTTTTTGAAGATTATTGTTCATTGGCAACCCTGGTTTTGAGTTTGTTTTGTTCCTATATGCGATATTTTTACATGAGGCATTATGGGTTTTTTGAATATTTTTTTTGATAAGGGCTATGATTTTGGAGCTTGCTTTTAATAGGCTATGATTTTTTTTTGAAAGCAAAATATTTTAGTGATAAATGTACCAATTGAACAATAGACCAATCAATTTTGCGTCAAGACAGTTAAAGGTCAATTTAGAAAAATATGTGTTGTAAAAACTTGAAAAACAATTGTATACGATTAATTCAATTTTTGAATTAATCTATTGAATGGCTATTTATAAGCAATAAAATTACAGTAATGGACGGCTAACAGAATTTTATTTTCGATTCAATAATTCGATAAAAAACAAGCATATTAAAAAATGTAAAGATCAAATAATCATAAAAAATACTTGATAAAATGAATTTAGGAAATAGTTACTGGAAAAGCGGTATGTACTAAACTATATTTTGCAGCGTTATTGTTCCGTTACTTAAGTTTGCAAAATTTTAATTGGTGCAAACAAGTAGTGGAAAAGTTAATTAGTAGAATTCAAAAATCTTCTAAATAAATTTACCAAAAGAAAAAAAGACTAATTTTAAATAAAAATTTATCATCATGGCGAAAGCAACAAAACCAGCTGCAAAAAAAGTAGCAAAAAAAGCTGCCCCTAAAAAGGCAACTGCCAAGAAGGCTGCTCCTAAAAAAGCAACCGCAAAAAAGGCGGCTCCTAAAAAGGCAGCCGCAAAGAAGGCCGCTCCTAAGAAGGCAGCCGCAAAGAAGGCCGCTCCTAAGAAGGCAGCCGCAAAAAAGGCCGCTCCTAAGAAGGCAGCCGCAAAAAAGGCGGCCCCTAAAAAAGCAGCCGCAAAGAAGGCCGCTCCTAAGAAGGCAGCTGCTAAAAAAGCTGCCCCAAAAGCAGCCGCTAAAAAAGCCGCTCCTAAGAAGGCGGCCGCTAAGAAGGCCGCTCCTAAGAAGGCTGCCCCTAAAGCAGCGACTAAAAAAGCCGCTCCAAAGAAGGCAACTGCTAAGAAGGCCGCTCCTAAGAAGGCTGCTCCAAAAGCTGCATCCAAAAAAGCTGCTCCTAAGAAGGCTGCCGCTAAGAAAGCCGCTCCAAAAAAGGCTGCCCCAAAAGCAGCATCCAAAAAAGCTGCACCAAAAAAAGCGACCGCTAAAAAGACTACTGCAAAAAAAGCAACAGCAAAAAAGAAGTAATGCCAAATGGGTTTATAAAGTAAACCCCAAAGTTGAAAAGATTAAACCACCTCTTTCTAAGGTGGTTTTTTTATGGGCGGCATTTAAGTTTTTACCAAAAATTAAACCGCCCCAAAAATTATTATAGGGCGGTTTTTGAAAAATAAAATTATAAACCGTGGTTACGGTATATCAATTACATCATACCGGGCATTCCACCACCATGTCCATGTCCGCCACCTGCCGGTGCCTCTTCCTTGATTTCGGTCAATGCGCATTCGGTGGTCAGTATCATTCCAGCTACAGATGCCGCATTTTCTAACGCCACCCTTGTTACTTTTTTGGGATCGATTATACCAGCTTTCATCATGTCGACATAAGTTTCAGTTTTGGCGTCAAAACCATAGTCCCCTTTGCCTTCCAATATTTTTGCGATTACCACCGAACCTTCACTACCCGCATTTTCTACAATTGTGCGTAACGGAGATTCGATTGCCTTGGCTACTATTTGTATACCAGTCTCCTCATCAGGATTCTCGGCTACGACTTTCGACAGACAAGCTTTTGATCGAACCAATGCAACTCCCCCACCGGCAACAATACCTTCCTCGACGGCGGCCCTGGTAGCATGTAGTGCATCATCAACACGGTCTTTCTTTTCTTTCATTTCAACTTCAGAAGCGGCACCCACATAAAGTACGGCAACCCCACCAGCCAATTTGGCCAAGCGTTCTTGAAGTTTTTCTTTATCATAATCCGACGTGGTCGTTTCGATTTGTGATTTGAGCTGATTGATCCTTGATTTAATATCCTTTGCAACACCACCTCCGTTCACGATAGTGGTATTGTCCTTATCGATAGTTATTTTTTCACAAGTGCCTAACATATCAAGGGTCGTATTTTCCAATGTAAATCCTCTTTCCTCTGCAATCACCGTACCTTTTGTTAGAATTGCGATATCCTCCAACATTGCCTTTCTTCTGTCACCAAATCCTGGCGCTTTTACCGCCGCGATTTTTAGTGATCCCCTTAATTTATTGACGACCAATGTTGCCAACGCCTCGCCGTCAACATCTTCGGCAATGATCAATAATGGCTTTCCAGATTGTGCAATTGGCTCCAGAACTGGAAGCAAATCCTTCATGGAAGAAATCTTTTTATCATATAATAAAATATATGGATTCTCCAGATTGACAGACATTTTTTCAGAATCGGTAACGAAGTAAGGAGACAGATAACCCCGATCGAACTGCATACCTTCCACAATATCCACATAAGTATCCGTACCCTTGGCTTCTTCGACGGTGATCACACCCTCTTTTCCAACCTTGCCAAAAGCTTGGGCGATCAATTCTCCGATGGTTTCATCGTTATTCGAAGAAATGGTGGCTACCTGCTTAATTTTTTCGGAAGAGTCGCCAACTTTTTTGCTTTGCTTGGCCAGATCAGCGACGATGGCTTCAACAGCTTTGTCGATACCCCTTTTTAAATCCATAGGATTGGCTCCGGCAGCTACGTTTTTCAATCCCTCTTTTACAATTGCTTGCGCCAATACGGTAGCAGTAGTAGTACCATCACCAGCAAGGTCATTGGTCTTGGACGCTACTTCTTTAACCATTTGTGCTCCCATGTTTTCTAAAGGATCGGCCAACTCAATTTCTTTTGCCACCGTAACCCCATCCTTGGTTACTTGGGGTGGGCCAAAAGATTTGCTCACGATTACATTCCTTCCTTTGGGTCCCAAGGTTACCTTAACTGCATTTGCGAGTGCATCGACGCCTCGTTTGAGCCCGTCGCGCGCATCGATATCAAATTTTATTTCTTTAGCCATAATTAACTTTTAAATTTTAAAAATTAGTTTTCAAATTCCAATAATCAAACAGCAATCTAATGGAATTCACGATTTGTTTTCAAATATTCTTGCCTTTACGCAAGAACAGGTAATGCTTTTTAGCGAATGCTACCGCCTAAATTATTGCCAAAACATCGCTCTCACGCATCATTAGGTAATCGACGCCTTCGAGTTTGAGTTCTGTGCCCGCATATTTGCCATACAGCACCTTGTCGCCTACCTTTACGGTAACTTTGTCGTCTTTGGTGCCTGGCCCAACTGCTACAATTTTGCCCTGTTGTGGTTTTTCTTTTGCTGTGTCCGGGATATAAATGCCGGATGCTGTTTTGGTTTCAGCGGCCATAGGCAGGATAAGAACTCGATCTGCCAATGGTTTAATGTTGACTTTAGCCATATTATTTAGTTTTTAAATTGAATTTAGAATACTGATTGGATTGGTCAGAAATCATGCCATTGCGTAAAAACTGACATATCGTAGAATTCAAAATGCCAGCTTGTCATAGTGCTGGCATTTTTTAATATTATATCTGCAAATTAAACCGAATCCTTTGGATTTGTGTCATTGTTCGTAGGTGCGGGCACTTCAACTGGCAGGCTTTCTGGTACCGTCTCGGGAACGGTCGTTTCAATACCGTCTCCCTGAAGCAATTTAGAGTCGGCATCGCCAAATTTGCCTGGTAGTGCTATATTGGAAGCCATTATCAAAAGCACTAACAATGCTCCTAAGGTCCATGTGCTTTTATCCAAGAAATCCCCCGTTTTTTTTACACCCCCCACCACTTGGCTGCTGCCGCCAGCAAAAGTGGAAGAAAGCCCACCTCCTTTTGGGTTTTGAACCATAATGACCAAAACCAATAAGAAACAAACAATGATGATCAGAATCAGGAATATCGTGAACGTGCTCATTATTACTTATGTATTATCTCGTTGTATTTTTTCTACCGATTTAATTCGGTCTGCAAAGAAACCACTTTTTTCTGGATATTTCAAACTTAAAATTTTGTAGGCCTGTATGGCTTTTTTATACTTTTTCTGTTCAAAATATACCCGTGCCAAGGTCTCGGTCATCAACTCGTTTTTATCGAAAGTCAACGAGTCCGAGATATCAATTTTTTCCGGACTTTTTTTAGGCACAATTTTCGGATTGGTGGCAATGAACTTATCTATAAGTTCGATTTTTTTGTTTTTTAACACCGCTTCTTCCGAGGATAAATCCAAAGGGTCCAAATCTTTCTCCTTACCTGTGTTTTCCTGTCGATTTACTGTCTTTAACGAAGTCAATTGAAGCCATTGGCCAAAGGAATATTTTTCGCTTTTGGTAAAGGTCAGTGGTTCTCCCAAGGCAAGCTTAGATGGTTCCTTTTTTTGTGCTTTCGTACTTGTTTTGGGTACAATTGGATTTTTAGAAATGAACAGGTCGGGATTTAAAATTGCATCCGCATCTTCGATATTTTGTGGCAAGGGTTTGTCCGCCGATCCCTCAATCAATTCTCGATATTTCTTGGAGGGCGGCTTTATTTCTTCAGTAGTAGCCTCCATATCGATCAGTGGGGTAGATCTGCCAGAAATTGAATCTGCGATGGCATTTTGCAGGAATTCCTTGGAAGTGATGTAATCAAATAAAACATCGCGATCGGTGGTGTAGGCAGCAGATACTTTTAATGCATTATTATATTTAAAACTGTTCAAATTTCTTAACCCTTTGAGGTGTAGGGCCCTCGCACACTGAAAATAAGGATACTCCTCAAGTACTTCTTCCAAATGCAAGGTCTGTTCGGGGGAGACAACCTTTTCTGGATGTTGCAGTAAATATGTGAAGTCTTTTACGTTCATTTTTTATTTAGACAACTGAATATTGAATAAGGAATATTGACCTGAAACCATTAAAATGTTTAGTCAAACACCAATACTACCAATCGGCCAACGATGCATTAAAAATGTCCTGCGTGATACGCTCAAAAATAATCTCATGTGCTTGACTCTTGACTGCCTGCAATTGTTGGTTTGCCGGATAATCATAAAAAAACGAGAAACGCTGATCAAAATCTGAATCTTCTTTGGTCTTGTTAAAGAACCGTACCTTGACAGCTACCGTAAGCCTATTTTGTGCGGCATTTTGTTGGGCAGTTGCGGTCATCGGCGAAATCCGGTATTCCACTATTTCACCTTCATACACCAAATCTCCCCCTGAATTGACCAATTGAAGGTTAGACTGATTCAGGATCCTGTCCTGAAGTGCCAATGTCAGATCGCGGTCCATTCCTGGTTCAAAAGTTGATCCAGGACTCTGGGTGGCATAATTTTGAAAATAGGCCACTTGAAAGGTTTTGGCCGTGCCAGCATTTCCACCGGTAAAATTATAAACGCCGCAACCGCCCAAAGCTAAGGTCGTCACGAACAAGATTATTTTCAGCTGTATTTTGTACACAAATCTATATTATGTTTTAAGAAGATATATCTTATAGAACGCCTTTTATCAATTTTAATAAATGATCATCTAAGACATCAGTCGATAATCTGATTATTTGGTCGCTGTCCTTTTTAAAGATCGAATTGTTTGATCTTCCTGTAAAGAGTACGTTCGGAGATACCAAGTTCCGATGCGGCGGCCTTTCGTTTGCCCCTATTTCGTGCCAATGACTTCTTTATAAGTTCGACTTCCTTAGCCTGTAAAGATAAGGTTTCCTCTTCTTCTATTTCTTCCGCAAAATCGTATTTGTCATCTTGGGTAGCGTTGTAGGTTGGATGATAAACCGACTTTTCCATTTGGGGTTCCGGTAACTGTAAAACGCCCAAAGAATCGCCATCCCTTTCTTGTTCGGTTTCATCTCCCTCATTGCCGTATATCTTTCTGATGAGGGTTTCGTTTTCTTCCTGAACCTTGTCGCTATCGTTATGTTTCAGCAGTTCCAAGGTTAACTTTTTAAGATCATTGAGGTCACCTTTCATATCAAATAGCACCTTGTAAAGGATCTCACGTTCGCTGCTAAAGTCACCCTCTTTTTTTTCCCGCCCGATAACAGCGGGCAAACTAGAATTTCCTGCGTTGGGCAAATAACTGTTCAAGGTTGATAACGATATGGTCCTGTCCGATTCCAATACCGATATTTGTTCAGCAACGTTTCTTAACTGACGGATGTTTCCCGGCCATCGATATTTGACCAGCAGTTGTATTGTGTTTTCATCTAAATGTATAGTGGGCATCTTGTATTTCAGTCCGAAATCCGAAGCGAACTTCCGAAACAACAGATGGATGTCGTCTTTGCGCTCTCGTAGTGGTGGAATATTGATATCAACGGTACTCAATCTATAATAAAGGTCTTCCCTGAATTTTTCATTTTTAATGGCCTCGAACATGTTCATGTTCGTTGCCGCCACAATACGTACATTGGTTTTTTGCGTTTGGGAAGAACCTACTTTTAGAAATTCGCCATTTTCAAGAACCCTAAGCAAGCGCACCTGGGTGGTCAGGGGCAGTTCGCCAACTTCGTCCAAAAATATGGTACCCCCATCGGCCACCTCGAAATATCCGCTTCGGGTTTGGGTGGCGCCCGTAAACGAGCCTTTTTCATGCCCAAAAAGCTCACTGTCGATAGTGCCTTCTGGAATAGCACCACAGTTCACCGCAATATATTTGGCGTGCTTTCTATGTGAAAGTGAATGTATGATTTTTGGTATGGCTTCTTTTCCAACCCCACTTTCACCCGTGACCAATACAGAAATATCGGTCGGAGCCACTTGTATCGCTTTCTCAATGGCACGATTGAGTTTAATATCGTTCCCAATGATCTCGAAGCGTTGTTTAATCGATTGAATAGATTCCATTTATATAATTTGGACCAAAGGCATCCTAACCAGAATACCAGTGCCCTTTTTCAATTTAAAGGTTCTTTGAATAGCCGACTGCTTCACCAATCAGGGTGGCAGAGGTACAACTTTTCATTTTCACGTCGACAAAATCACCCACTTTGTAATGTTCCTTTGGAAATACCGCCACAGTATTCTGCGAATTGCGTCCCATCCAATGGGCATCGGATTTTTTGGAGGGACCTTCGATCAAGATTTCCTGTATTTTGTCTAGATGTTGTTCGGTTCTGAGTTGACAATGTTCGCGCTGCAAAGCGATAATTTCTCCCAACCTTCTTTTCTTGGTTTCTTCCGGAATATCGTCCCTCAATTTTCGGGCGGCCATAGTACCAGGTCTTTCCGAGTAAGCGAACATAAAACCATAATCATATTTTACGTATTCCATTAAAGACAGGGTATCTAGATGATCCTCTTCGGTTTCGCCAGGGAAGCCTGTTATCATATCCTGGGATATGGCACAATCTGGAATAAGTTTTAAAATATTGTCAATCAATTCGAGATAATATTCCCGGGAATGCAATCGGTTCATGGCCTTTAAGATCCTATTACTTCCGCTCTGTACAGGAAGATGGATATAATTACAGATATTGTGGTATTTGGCCATGGTATGTATCACATCCAGTGTCAGATCTTGAGGGTTTGATGTTGAAAACCGAATACGCATTTTGGGTTGGGACAATGCCGCCATTTCCAATAATTTGGAAAACCCGACCGAAACGGCCCGTTGCATGTCGGATGCTTTTTCGAAATCCTTTTTCAACCCACCGCCATACCAAAGGTAGCTGTCGACATTTTGTCCGAGAAGCGTAACTTCCCTAAATCCTTTTTCCCAAAGGTCGTTTATCTCATCTAGTATGGATTGGGGATCACGGCTGCGTTCTCGGCCCCTGGTAAAGGGAACCACACAAAAAGTACACATGTTGTCACAGCCCCTGGTTATCGAAACAAAGGCGGTGACTCCATTTGAATTCAGACGGACGGGTGCGATATCACCATAAGTTTCATCCTTGGAAAGAATCACATTTACGGCATTGCGGCCTTCGTCGATTTCTTTTATCAAATTGGGAAGGTCTTTATAGGCATCCGGTCCGACGACCATGTCCACAATTTTTTCCTGCTCCAACAACTGGCTCTTTAACCGCTCTGCCATACATCCCAAAACGCCGACCTTCAAATGGGGCTTGTCCTTTTTTATGGCATTGAACTTTTCCAGACGTTTTCTAACGGTCAGTTCCGCTTTCTCTCTGATAGAGCAGGTGTTCACCAATACAAGATCTGCTTCTTCTAAAATGTTGGTAGTGTTGAAACCTTCGCCGGCCAAAATGGATGCAACGATCTCACTGTCGGAAAAATTCATCTGACAGCCATAACTCTCTATATAGAGTTTCCGGCCATTTTCTTTTTTTTCCTCCATTAAAAGGGTCGAGCCCTGCAATGATTCGTCAATTATTTTTTCCATTCCATTGTGGCTGTAAAAATACCAAGGAGGGCAAAGATAGTACTAAATACAATTTTATGACAAATTGACAGTTATAAAATTATCCAAAAAGTAACGCAACTTTTCAGGACCATTCCCATCTTTAAGGAATAACCTATAAATTATTGAATATGAAAACGAAGATGCTACTATTTCTTTTTGCACTTACAATAGCCTCAATTTCTTGTGAAAAGAATGATGATTCAAAATATGCAGATTATCTTGTGGCCACCCCACTTACAATGACAAAGGCCGAATTTGCAATAGGAGTTGATGTTTTACCGCCGGTTCCCATGCAGGTTTCCGGAAAGATATACGCCTACAAGGACTATATTTTTATCAATGATAAAAATCTTGGAGTGCATGTTTTGGACAATACCGACCCCTCGGCACCAAAAAAAATTGCCTTTATCAAAATACCCGGAAATGTTGATATATCGGTAAAAGACGACTATCTCTATGCCGATAGCCTAACCGATTTACTCGTGCTGGATATTTCTGATATTAAGAATATCAAACAGTTAAATCGACTTGAAAACGTGCTTTCTAATAATGTTATATGGCCTGTCGGCGCCGATTTTGTCGAAGGAAATAATATTGACTATGAAAACGAGGTATTGATAGGATGGAAAACGGTGACAGAGCGGAGGTTGATAACTGATTATGAAAAACGATTTGAAAGGGGTGGAATTTTTATGGAGGCAATGGCGAATGACAATGCCACTCCCTCAACCACCGGACAGGGCGGTTCTTTGGCGCGATTTAAGATCGTCGATGATTATCTTTATGCCGTGGACAGCCACAACATCAATATTTTCAATATTTCCGACTTGGAAAATCCAGTGGATTTAGAGGACGTGTACGCTGGGTTCGATATCGAGACCATATTCAATAAAGACCAATATTTGTTTTTGGGAAGTATGAGCGGAATGTTCATCTATGATATCTCATCGCCCGCTTCTCCTACATTTGTTTCTGAATTCCAGCATGGCACTGCCTGTGATCCGGTGGTAGTCGATGGAAATTATGCCTATGTTACACTTAGGGGAGGCAATTTTTGTGGGGCAACGGAAAGTGGTTTGTTCATAGTGGATATTTCGAATATAGCGAATCCGACCCTAAAAGTTAGCTATCCCATGGAAGGCCCTTATGGCCTAGGGGTAAAGGATGAAAAGCTTTTTGTATGCGATGGGGAAGCCGGATTAAAAGTGTTTGACAAGACCGACGTGGAACATTTGGTTACCTTGAACCAATTTAAAGATATCAATACTTTTGATGTAATTCCTTTGCAAAACTCGCTGCTTATGGTCGGGGAGAAGGTGCTCAATCAATATGAATATCTCGATAATAATATAAAATTGTTAAGCACCTTTCAGCTCAATTAAGGTTCTTGGAACGATATAAAAACGCCCTGCCAAAACAGGGCGTTTTTTAATGCCTATATATAAGGTATCGGCTAAAATTAAAAAATTCAACTACTTTTGTCCTTTCAAAAACCGATACATGTCGAAGAATTTAGTAATCGTAGAGTCCCCCGCAAAGGCAAAGACCATCGAAAAATTTTTAGGAAAGGACTTTAAAGTAGAATCTAGCTTTGGCCATATTGCCGACCTGCCTTCCAAAGAATTGGGGGTGGATGTTGACAATAACTTTTTGCCAAAATACATTGTGGGCAAAGACAAGGAAGCCGTAGTAAAGAAATTACGGGACCTTGCCAAAAAAGCCGACACCATATGGTTGGCGAGTGAT
This sequence comes from Flavobacteriaceae bacterium, assembly GCA_037969055.1. GTDB lineage: Bacteria > Bacteroidota > Bacteroidia > Flavobacteriales > Flavobacteriaceae > Pelagihabitans. Next base: position 13,725 of record JBBKWR010000167.1, read on the forward strand.
GAAGATCGAGAGGGGGAGGCCATTTCATGGCACTTGGCGGAAACTTTGAAGTTAGACAAATCGAAGACCAAGCGCATTGTTTTTAACTCCATTACCAAATCTGCCATCCAAAAAGCGATAGAGAACCCAAGGGAAATAGATTACAATCTTGTAAATGCACAGCAGGCCAGAAGGGTTTTGGATCGTTTGGTCGGTTACGAACTTTCTCCGGTACTTTGGAAAAAAATAAAGCCAGGTCTATCGGCAGGAAGGGTACAATCTGTTGCGGTTCGATTGATAGTTGAGCGCGAAAGGGAAATTGAGGTCTTTACCGCTGAGGCATCGTTCAAAGTTTCTGCGGAATTCAAGACCTCTGATGGAAATGTCTTTACGGCAAAATTGAATAAATCGTTCGTTACAAAAAGTGAGGCGGAACAATTTTTAAAACAAAATATTGGTGCAATTTTTACGGTTGGGGATTTAGACAAAAAACCAGCAAAGAAATCGCCATCGGCTCCCTTTACCACCTCCACCCTTCAACAGGAGGCTTCCAGAAAACTTTACTTTTCCGTAGGCAGGACGATGCAAGTGGCGCAACGTCTCTATGAGGCTGGTCTTATCACGTATATGAGGACCGATAGTGTGAACTTGTCCGGAGAGGCCATTGCGGACGCTAAGGAAGCCATTATTAAAAATTACGGCAAAGCTTATAGTAAGGTCAGAAATTTTAAAGGAAAATCGAAAGGGGCACAAGAAGCACATGAAGCGATCCGTCCCACCGATATTTCTATTCAGACGCCTTCTTTGGAACGCGATCAATCCAAATTATACGACCTTATCTGGAAACGGGCCATAGCATCACAAATGGCGGATGCACTATTGGAACGGACGAATGTAAAGATTAACGCGAACACCCATAAAGAGGAATTTAGCGCCAATGGTGAAGTTATAAAGTTCGACGGGTTTCTAAAGGTATATATGGAAGGTCAGGATGACGAAGACCTCTCGGAAGAACAAGAGGGTATGTTACCTGCCATGCGCGTCAATGATGCCATTGGCAATAATTTTATAACCGCGACGGAACGCTTTTCAAGACCCCCATATCGTTTTACGGAAGCCTCTTTGGTGAAAAAATTGGAAGAACTTGGTATCGGAAGGCCATCTACCTATGCGCCTACCATTTCAACCATTCAGAATAGGGGATATGCCGAAAAAGGGACGGTCGAGGGATCTGAAAGAAAATATGTTCAATTGTTATTAGAGGCCGATGCATTAAAGGAAAAGAATCTTTCGGAAATGGTCGGATCAGATAAGGGTAAGTTAGTACCAACCGATATTGGAATGATCGTCAATGATTTTTTGGTGAGCAATTTTGCCACCATTTTAGATTATAATTTTACCGCAAAAGTTGAGGAAGATTTTGATGAAATTGCTGAAGGTAATCAGGATTGGCAGCAGGTAATGAAGAACTTTTATAGCGATTTTCATCCCAAGGTACTCCATGTTGAGGAAAACGCGGATAGGGCAAGTGGTGAACGCGTGTTGGGACAAGATCCCAAAACAGGGCGACAGGTGTCGGTACGTTTGGGAAGATTTGGACCAATGGTTCAGTTGGGCACCCCCGATGAGGAAGACAAACCCATTTTCGCTAGCTTACTTCCAGACCAATCCCTAAATACCATTACCTACGATGAGGCGATGGAGCTTTTTACACTTCCTAGAAAATTAGGGACCTATAAAGGAGAAGAAATCGAGGCCAATGTGGGTAGGTTCGGCCCTTATGTAAGGTATGGGAAGAAATTTGTATCCCTCGATAAAGGGGAAAGTGCTTTTGACGTCGATTTGGAAAGGGCCACTCAACTGATAATAGGCAAGGAAAAAGCAGATGCTCCTGTGGCTAACTATGAAGGCAAAGGGATCACAAAAGGAAAAGGTAGATTTGGACCGTTTATAAAATGGGATGGCATGTTTATCAATGTTAATAAAAAGTATGACTTTGATACATTATCCGAAGCGGATATGATTGAATTGATTGAAGACAAGAAGCAAAAAGAAATAGATAAGTTGGTACAAGATTGGCCGGCTGAGGGAATAAGAATTGAGAAAGCCCGATGGGGCAGGCATACCCTTATTAAAGGAAAACTCAAAGTGGAGCTGGCCAAGACGGTAGACGTTGAAAAAATTACGCTTGAAGACGCTAAAGCCCTCATTGAGAAGAATGGCCCGAAGAAAAAAGCAACTAAAAAGACCAAGCCAAAGACAAAAAAGTAAGGCTAGTGACGGATTAGGCGCAAAATTTTAGCCTGCCTTAACCTATTGGAAGCATGCAGTATTCCTACAGCTTCTGGACAAGTTCGTTTTTGCCAAACGGCCATTTATATAAACAAATGTTTTAACCCATTTCGATCAATTGTGCCATACGTCATAATTTTGTCCTAAGTGAGAAATTTTATGTACGGATGCTTTCCTAGATTTTCGAAAATTGTAGTTTTAATAAAAATATAAACTTCCACAATATAATGGCTTTCGATTTTTTGGTTCCGGTAGAGGATAAGGTGTTGGCCCATTGTGAATTGATGCCCCCACAGTCGATAGGTAAGAACATTTACATGCATACAGAACGAAAGGGTCTGCCCGTGCTTGCAAATGCTTCGGTTGCCATTTTAGGGGTAAGGGAGTCCCGGAATGCATTTGAAAAAAAACCAGGCAAATTAGATGTTTCGGCTATAAGGCTAGAGCTTTATAGACTTATGCAGGGCAACTGGAATACCAACATGATCGATATGGGTGATATCGAGGAAGGTGAAACCGTGGAAGATACTTACTTTGTAGTAAAGGAAATCGTGGCCGGCCTTTTGGAAGAAAAGATAATCCCCATCATCATTGGTGCTACCCAGGATATCACCTATCCTGTTTATCGGGCCTTTGACGGCATTCATGACATGATCAACATTGTGGCCATCGATAGTCGTTTCGATTTTGGAATTGATGAAGAGCTCATTTCGTCACATTCCTATATGAGCAAGATCATCACCGAAAAGCCAAACAATCTCTTCAATTTTTCGAACATCGGATACCAGAGCTACTTCAACGCCCAGGAAGAGATCGACCTTATGGAACGGTTATTTTTTGATGCCTACCGCTTAGGGGAGGTTGCCAATGATCTCTCCTTGGCCGAACCGGTTCTTCGGAACGCACATGTGGTAAGTCTCGATGCCCGTGCCATCAGGGCAAGCGAGGTCGGCCTTTCAAATAACTTTTCACCCAACGGTTTTAATGGACGGGAAATTTGTGCTATAGCGAGATATGCTGGCATCAGTGAACAGGTAACCGCTTTTGGGATATATGAAATGGAAAATTCGGTTCAGTCGAACCAGCTAATGGCCCAAATTATCTGGTACTTTATGGAAGGGCTTAATTATAGGACCACTGAACTGCCAAATTCCGAAAATCCTGATTTCACAAAATATACCGTACCTGCCGATAATGAGCATTTGGTCTTCTTTAAGAGTCATCTCACCGATCGATGGTGGGTAGAGGTGCCTTCCGTTTTGTCTTCACATAATAAATCAACTTCACTAGCGTTATTACCTTGCACAGAAAAGGACTACTTGGACGCTTGCGACCAGATCATTCCTGAAAGGTGGTTTAAGGCCTATAAGAAAGGACTTAATTAGCCAATTTTTTTTTAAAGGATAATTGCTTTCGATACAATATTTTGCCCAAAACGTAGTTTTAGAGTGTAGAATAAAATTATTGAATTCGCAGTTAATAACCAGAATCGAAATTTAACCGAAAGTATGAAGAAGCTATTGTTATCATCTATAGCGTTTGTTTTTTTGCTCACTAGTTGTGGGTCCAAAACAAAAGGAGAGCTAGTTGGCGCCCAAGGGAAAAAATGGTATCCGGAAAAACCATATGGTATGGAACTGATTCCCAGGGGCTCTTATATCATGGGTAAATCTGAGGAGGATCAGGCCAAGGTACTTAATGCTCCCACCAAAACGGTAACCGTTCGATCGTTCTATATGGACGACACCGAGATCACAAATAGTGAATACCGCCAGTTCGTTGAATGGGTTCAAGATTCTATCGCTAGGACACGTTTGGCAATGCTCGCAGATGAACTTGGATTGGGACCAGAGGATGGCGGGATAGGAGAATATGCATTCAAGGATGCCGACACGACCAAAGCCTCCGCTTATGACAAGTACATGTTGGACAATTATGCCGGCATGGGCGAGACCGGTTTTGAGGGTCGGGCACTAAATAGAGACGAAGATCTGGTTTGGAATACTTCCGATTACCCAGATGAATATTATACAGAGGTAATGGACTCTTTGTACATCCCTGAGGAAGAATCGTACAACGGTCAACGGACCATCGACGTCACCAAGTTAAAATACAAATACAGTTGGATGGATATCGAGGCCGCTGCCAGATCTAAAACAGGCCGGCGTAAAGATTTTATCCGACACGAAGAAATCGAGATCTATCCCGATACTACTGTTTGGATACGCGATTTTGAATACTCGTACAACGAACCAATGCACAACGATTATTTCTGGCACGACGCATATAGCGAGTATCCGGTGGTAGGTGTGAACTGGAAACAGGCCAAAGCGTTTTGTAATTGGAGGACTAAATTCAAAAATGATGACCAGAAACAACGTGGTAAACAATTTGTGAACCAGTTCAGATTGCCGACCGAAGCGGAGTGGGAATATGCCGCCAGGGGAGGTATCGAAGGTGGAACCTATCCATGGGGCGGCCCATATGTGATCAGCGACACGGGATGCTTTATGGCTAATTTTAAACCACAACGTGGTGACTATGCGGCAGATTCCGCACTGTATACCGTTGAGGCCAAATCGTTTGAGCCCAACGATTATAACCTGTACAATATGGCAGGGAACGTATCTGAATGGACCAATTCAAGTTATGACGCAAGTGCTTATGAATTTGTTTCCACCATGAACCCAAATGGCGGTGATGGGAATAACCAAAGAAAAGTGATCCGAGGCGGATCTTGGAAGGATGTAGCCTACTTCCTCCAAGTAAGCACCAGGGATTATGAATATGCCGATTCGGCTAGAAGCTATGTGGGCTTTAGAACAGTTCAGGATTATATGGGTGAGGAAGATTCGACCAAAGGTCGTGGATTATAAAAACCAGTGGATAACAATTAATAAATAAGCATTATTTCTCAAATAATGATGGTTATTTTCAACAGAGCTTTAAAGATTAAATACAAATACAAATACATCCCTAAACGGGGACCAACAATAAACCAAATACTTATTATTAACATTAAATTTTAATTAAATCTTAAATTATGGCACAGTCAAAATCAACAAAAAAATTATTTAACATGGCCTATGGCCTTGGAGCATCGGTTGTAATTATCGGTGCATTGTTCAAAATCCTTCACTGGGAGTTTGGCCCCCTAACAGGTGGTTTGCTTCTTGCGGTAGGATTGATTACAGAGGCGCTTATTTTTGCGATCAGTGCTTTCGAACCAGTAGATGACGAATACGATTGGTCATTGGTTTATCCAGAATTGGCAGGCGGTATGACTAGTGGAATAGATGGCGAAAGGGAAGCAATTAAAGATGCTGAAACTTCCTTGTCTAAAAAATTGGACGATTTATTGAAAGAAGCCGGTGTGGATGCCAGTCTAATGGAAAGTCTAGGTTCTAGCATTAAAAACTTCGAAGGTGCTGCCAAAGGTTTAGCTCCTTCTGTAGATGCTATGGAGTCAACCCGTAAGTATTCTGAAGAAATGGTTCAGGCAGCTGCCCAAATGGAATCATTAAACAGTTTATACAAAGTGCAATTAGAAAGTGCTAGCCGACAAGCTTCTGTAAACGAAGAAGTGGTTCAGAACGCCAGTGCACTTAAAGATCAAATGGGGTCTTTGGCTACCAACCTATCTTCTTTGAACGGAGTATATGGTGGCATGTTATCCGCCATGAACAGAAACTAATTAGTGAACAAACCCAAATCAAATTAACAATTAAAACTAGTTAGAAAATATGGCATCAGGAAAAGCAACGCCAAGGCAAAAGATGATCAACCTAATGTATTTGATCTTCATTGCAATGTTGGCTTTAAATATGAGCAAGGAAGTACTTGCAGCGTTCGGGATAATGAACGAAAAGCTAGAGACTTCCAATGCTAAGACCACGGAGAGCAACATTGCTTTCTTAAGCGGTCTAGAGACAAAAGCATCTGAAAATGCCGAGAAATTCGGCCCGTTATATAAGGATGCCCAGAAAATCAAGCAATTGTCACAGGAGTATTATGATTACTTGGAAGAACTTAAAATAGGATTGATGGCAGATACCGAAGATCCCAAGGACTATCAAGTAATGGACAAGTCTGATTTTCTCGATGGAAAATTCTTCCAAGGCGACAATTTGACCGCCGATGGAAAGGATTTCCTAAAAAGGATCAACGACTATCGCACCCAGGTAACTGGTATCCTTCCTGAAAATATGAAGGAGGTAAAAGCGGCGGTTCAATCCAGGTTTCAAACCGGAGATGCCAATGGCAAGGTTGAAAACCGAAGTGGAGATAAGGTAGACTGGATCAACTATCACTACGAAGGGTTTCCCCAAGTAGCCTCGTTGACCAAATTGACAGCTATGCAGGCCGATATAAAAGCGACCGAAGAAGATGCCTTGAAGTCTATGTTGTCCGGTCAGTTGACCAGTGAAGTTTCAATGACGAACTATACCACCTTGTTGGAGCAGGAGAAATCTGCATTCTATTCAGGCGAGAAGTTTTCAGGAGCGATCGTATTGGGCCGTAAGGATGCCACTACGAGACCGAACGAAGTAAATTTGACTTTGGATGGCCGAAAATTGTCAGCCTCTGATTATGAGATCAAAGACGGTCAGGTTAAGCTTTTGATCAGTGCTGGTGCACCCGGTGATCACAAGATCGCGGGTAACCTAGTGTTCATGCAGGATGGTGAGCGTACAGAAGTTCCTGTATCTTCCACTTTTGCTACCATTAGCAAGCCAAACGCCGCATTGATAGCCGCGGACAAGATGAACGTGGTTTATCGCGGTGTTGCCAATCCAATGTCGATTTCGATACCTGGAATACCAAATAATAAGGTAACAGCTTCAGCTCCGGGACTTAAGTCGGTAAACGGTAGTTCATACATCATGAACCCTGGTTCTGGTAGAACGGTTACGATTGTCGCTTCAGGTAAATTACCTGATGGACAAACTGTATCATCCAAATCTGAGTTTAGGATCAAGGATATCCCAAGACCTTCAGGTACTATCCGTGGGGAGGCCGGTAGCATTAAAATGCCAAGATCAAACTTGGAAATTTCTACGATCGGTGCCATATTGGAAGATTTCGATTTCGACCTGAACTTGGCCGTAAGCGGATTCAAATTCAAAGTCCCTGGACAACCAACCGTTTCTGTAAATGGAAGCAAATTGGATGATCGTGCCAAATCTGCCTTGAGAAGGGCCAGCCGTGGCGATGCAGTTCAGATATTCGACATCGAAGGATATATTACAAATAACAAAAGTTATAAGTTGAAGAAGGTATCTCCTGTTGTTGTGGAGATTACAAACTAATACAAATTGATACCCGGGTGGCCATTGGCCGCCCGGTAATTTAAAATTTCAGCAAACATGAATTGGAAGAATGTTTTATTGATAGGAGCGGTAACAGTATTGCCCGTTTCCCTAATGGCCCAAGCAAACATCTTGAATGCGAAGAAGCCACAGGAAATAGGCATTAAGACCGAAGCCCAAAAGGCTCAGGACAATGACGCCCCGCTTAAATATGGATATGTCGATGATCGGGACATCCTTTGGTCCAAGACCATTTGGGAGGTAATCGATCTTGATGAACGTGTAAATTTTCCGATGTACTATCCAACCGACACGATTGATATTGGTGCCGATAGACGATCTTTATACGATGTCTTGATCAAGAATATCAAGAACGGTAAACTGGAGGATGTATATGTGGATTCTTATTTTACCGAAAAAAGAAAGTTCAGCGACTTGGCAGCTACCCTTAAGAAAAGGGATACTACCGATTACGGATATGAGCAGATCAATGCGGGAGAGGAACTTTCTGCTGAATATATCAACGAAAGGGAACTTACCGCAGCCGATATTGAAGAGTACCGTATTAAAGGAATCTGGTATTTCGACAAGCGCCAAGGAGAGTTAAAGTATCGTTTGTTGGGTATTGCACCTGTTGCACCTGACGTTAACTTTATCGATGACGAATCCATGGATCCTGCAGATGCGTTAGTTGAGCTATTTTGGGTCTGGTACCCTGCTGCAAGGCAAATTTTGCACGAATCAAAGGTATTCAACCAAAGCAATTCCGCTCAGCCCATATCGTTTGATATGTTGCTGAATGCGCGTCGCTTCAATGGGGTCATCTATAGGGAAGACAACGTTCATGGCGATCGAAAAGTCACTGATTATATAGCAGACAATGCCTTATTCCAATTGCTGGAGGCCAAAAGAATTAAAGAGGTCATCCGGGATCGGGAGCAGGATATGTGGGCATATTAACCACTGTCACCTGAAGAAAATCAAAATTTAGTAATTCCAATTCAATAATATGGAAACGCCCTGACAGAGATGTCAGGGCGTTTTTTTATACCCCTTGGGAAATGTCGAAAAGACTTCTCACAATAATCAATCTGGAATCATGGCCTTGATTTGTTAACTTAGCCCGATGACAGATTATATCATTGTAGGACTTGGATTGGCCGGCCTTTCCTTCTGCGAAATCCTCGAAAGGAACAATAAGACCTTTAAGGTCTTCAATGATGACTCACAGGTCGCCTCATTGGTTGCAGGAGGGTTATACAATCCAGTGATCCTAAAACGGTTTACGATGGCTTGGAACGCGGTTGAACAACTCGAGTCCGCAATGCCATTTTATGCCGCACTCGAAAATAAGTTTGGGGTACAGTTCGACCATAAGTTAAAAGTGTACCGACGGTTCGCTTCCATAGAAGAACAAAACCTATGGTTCGAGGCCACAGAGCGGGTTGGTTTTTCAAGATTTTTATCAAATGTGATCCTTCCCAACAAAAATCAAAATATCGATGCCCCCTTTGGATATGGTGAAGTATTGGGGACCGGCCGAATCGACACCAAAAAATTGCTCTTTCTTTATCAGGAATACTTACATCGTAAAGACGTAATAGTCAACGAAACCTTTGATCATGATTCTTTAAAATGTGAAGTAAACCATGTGACATATAAATCCTTTAAAGCACGGCAATTGGTTTTTGCGGAAGGATTTGGATTAAAGAAAAACCCGTACTTCAACTACCTACCCATGACCGGGACCAAGGGAGAGTATCTCACCATCAAAGCAACGGAACTC
>JBBKWR010000168.1:0-6722 GCA_037969055.1 Flavobacteriaceae bacterium
GAGATTTTGGTAAGGAATTGACCATAAATTCGACGAAATACCCATAATTACGGGGACATTCCCCATAGTAATGAACCAAAAACGGGATTCTTTCGTTAGTTTAGTAGAAAGGACGGTATTGATATGGCAAAAGAAAATTTAGAATGCTCATTTTGTGGAAGAAAAAAACCGGAGACCAATCTCTTGATCGCCGGACTGGATGCGCATATCTGTGACCGGTGTATCGAACAGGCACACGGTATCGTAGCCGAAGAATCTAAACAGGCAAAGACGAACGACCTATCGATGGAATTGGTGCTCAAGAAACCCCTTGAAATCAAGGAGTTTTTGGACACTTTCGTCATCGGACAGGAACGCACCAAAAAAGTATTATCGGTAGCGGTATACAACCACTATAAGCGATTGCTCCAGCCCACATCCAAAGACAACGACGTAGAAATACAGAAGAGCAATATTATCATGGTGGGCCAAACAGGTACCGGTAAGACCCTGATGGCCAAAACCATTGCCCGCATGTTAAATGTACCCTTAGCCATTGTAGATGCTACCGTTCTTACGGAAGCCGGGTATGTCGGGGAAGATGTGGAAAGTATTCTTACCCGATTATTGCAGGCCGCAGACTATAATTTGGAAAAGGCCGAACGCGGCATCGTATTCATCGATGAGATCGATAAAATCGCTCGTAAAGGCGACAACCCCTCTATCACCAGGGACGTATCCGGGGAAGGCGTTCAACAAGGGTTGTTAAAACTATTGGAAGGAACGATGGTAAATGTGCCCCCCAAGGGAGGTAGAAAACATCCTGACCAGAAATTTATAGAAGTCAATACTGAAAATATCCTGTTTATCGCCGGAGGTGCTTTTGACGGAATTGAACGTGCCATTACCAAACGCTTGAATATGCAAGCCGTTGGGTACAGTGCTTCCAAGGCTGATGAAAATGTAGACGAAACGAACATTTTACAATATATCATTCCCAAAGATCTTAAGGATTTTGGATTGATCCCTGAAATTATTGGGAGGTTGCCGGTACTGACCTACATGAACCCACTGGATGAAAAAACACTCCGTGCCATTCTGACAGAACCTAAAAATGCCATTATCAAACAGTACGAAAAACTTTTTGAAATGGACGGTATTAAATTCAAGATAACGGAGCAGGCATTAGATTTTATCGTGGAAAAAGCGATACAGTACAAATTGGGCGCTAGGGGCCTTCGATCACTTTGCGAGGCCATTTTCACGGACGCGATGTTCGAGATGCCCAGTAGCGGAGAGAAGGAATTCAAAGTTACCAAACCCTATGCTGAGGAGAAAATATTGCATGTGACCATAAAAAAACTGAAAGCGGTTTCTTAAACTTTGCCAACACCATCTATTACTGATATACTAAACAAAGCCCCTCCAACAACTAGTGATGGAGGGGCTTTGTTTATTTAGTTCGAATGATGATTTTCTAAGACATTACCGCTTAGCCATAATTCTTGACAATTGCTAAACTACCTTTTGCGCTTGTTTCTCTGGGGAAGTTACTAAAGTCAATAGATCAAGACATGCTTTTCGAATTATTTTTTCGTCAGAGTAAAGTTCATGACCAAAGTTTGGCACCACTTCCATCTCAATATTAAGTCTGTCGGACCAAGAATTTTCAGGTCTAAAAGTATCGTTTCCGCCATAAACCAAGGTGGTATCGCAATCCGGCTTCAAGTTTTCATGCCGGACCCTTGTAGCAGAAATAGCGTACAACGACTTTATGGGCAGGCCTTTCGCTGCCGCTTTCCAGGCAATGGTGCCGCCAGTACTAAAGGCAAGGTAATGGCTTGCCTCGGTTTCCCTTTTTAAAAGATGGGCCACCGCCATATCGATTCCTCCATCAACAAATGCCTTATGGAGGTTTTCAGGACTTTTAATGGTCAAATCTATGTAACCAAGTTGTTGAATGTCGTAAAATACAATATCGTAATACTGTTGCAGGTATCCTAGATAAGAAGTGATCCAGAGACCCTTTTTTACCCCCCACATGTCGGATAGAACTACTAGTCTTTCAGCCATTTGTTTACTTTAATATTTATGATCAGCAAGTTTGGAGGAACTAATTTGAACAATTATTATCGTAAACTGCTATTTTTTTGTTCATCTGAATTATTTCATCGATGTAGGCCCCTATTACCCATCTTGACCACAACTGAAAACGATGAAAACCAAGGATCCGTATACTTGGCCCTTTAATTTTATCCAGCATACCTAAGAGCCCCATTACCGCATTGCAATTCATTCCTAGACAAGATTATGTATAGCCAGCAAAATCTAGTAATTACCATTTGTGAACCAGTAATTATAATTATAGGTCTCCCGACTGGCTGCTCTGGCAAATACATAAATCCCAACGACCGATCCCGCCAAACCGATGGATTTGACAATTGAAAATTTAGGTTTTTGCATCGAGTATAGCTTGGAAACGGGAATTTCCACTGGTTGGCCTGATTTTATTCGTATCGTTATGATACTATCATTGGCCTGTAGCAAGTTCCCTTTTATGCTAACGTTATTCATTGTCATCACGCGATATTTAGCCCCTAATACCAAGTGATCTGATCCCATATTTACCCTTTTATAACTATAACAACTCGAAAAAAGGAAACTTATCGCCAGAAGCCAAATTTTTGTTTTCATAATAAATAGCTTTTAATTGTTCGCAACAAATTTAGAGGTAGGCACACATATCGATGTCCAATAATCTCCATAATGGAAAAATCAGGACAAGCTTTGACACTTATTTAGAGAAGGATCTTCGGTACTGGGTCGGGGTTTGTGCAGTAAATTTTTTAAAAGCAGTATAGTAAGCCGATTTTGAGTTAAAGCCACATTCCAAACCAATGGCCGCTATTGTATAGCAGGTAAAAGTATCATCAGCCAGTAGTTTCTTGGCTTCAGATATACGAAATTGATTGATGTACTCAGAAAAATTGCCTCCGGTATGCGTATTCATTAATTTGGATAGACTACTGACCCCTATATCAACCTCCTGTGAAACCTCTTCAAGGCTCAAATAGGGATCGAGAAATTTTTGATGTTCAATAATATAGCTGTTGATCAACTTGAAGGTCCTCTCCTCCTTTTCCATCTTCCTTGCCTGTTTCAGATCAAGTTGAATGTTCTTAAGATCAGTTGGTCGTTCATTCCTAATTTCCGTTCGTAATGAAATTCTATCTTTCAATATTACGTACCTAAAGAATGCCTGATAGCCTACCCAATAGATCAAAAGGGAAGAACCCAGCCGCAATGGATAAAAGCTATAGGGCTCGCTTACCATTCCCGTAATGTTAAAAAAAATGGCCATCATCCAAAGTACAAATACACCTGCCCCAAAAAACATGAACCGTTTAATCCAAAGTAAATCATCGAAAACCAACACAGGGCTATATAATTCCTGGTATCGGTACAACAAGCGCACTGACTTGATAAAAAGAAAAAGCGAAAAGGACAAAGCAACCATGTCCTCGAAGATATTGTAGGTCCCAATCCGCCCGGTGTCGATAGCCCCATGGTAGGCCAACCAAATAAAGAAGCTCCTGGCGAAAATAGCCGATAAAAAGATAACTCCCGATAAAATGAAAAAAGGCCTTCTTTTATTTTCCAATTCCAAATAAAATATCAAAAATGCATAAAACATGGGTACGATCAAAATGTACCACGGGACCAGAAAGTGCTGCATGAAGAAGTTCGAAGGCGCCAATTTCTCATCGACCCACCACGATTGTAGGTTGTTCAAAGAGAGAAAAAAAACGAAAAGGTTTAAGAATAATACGGGCTTTTCTATTTTTTTTCTGGAAAGAAAGCTTGCAATGTTAAATACAAATCCTTGTATGGCACCAGCAATCATCAAAAAATTGAATACTGAGGTGGCATTCATTGTTAATAATGTTGGAACGGTATATTAAATATACAATCTATTTGTTCATCGCCAACAACTCTTCCAAATAGTCTCTTTGGTTCGATAGCCGGGGTATTTTGTGCTGCCCGCCCAGCTTATTCTTTGATTTTAACCAATCATAAAAAAGATTTTCCCTCGCAATGTGAATTTTGGGCATTTTAAGCGTGATGTTGTTATAGCGCTTCGCCTCGTAGTCCGAATTCAATGATTTGAGAGCATTGTCCAAGAATTCAGTAAAATAATTCAAATCTTCTGGTACTTTTCTAAACTCAATGATCCATTCATGCGCCCCTTTTTCTTTTCCGGCCATAAAAATGGGCCCTGCCGTATAATCCTTGATTTCTGCCCCGGTTTTAAGGCATATATTTTTTAATGCCTCTTCGGCGTTTTCAATGATCAACTCCTCACCAAATACGTTAATATGGTGCTTGGTTCGGCCTGTCACCTTTATCCTATAAGGGTCGGTGGAAGTAAAACGTACAGTGTCGCCAATTTTATAGCGCCACAACCCTGAATTGGTTGTGATGACGATTGCATAATTGACCCCTTTTACCACTTCCATAAGGGGTATTGCTATTTGGGTTGAAGTGCCATAGCTATCCATTGGTATGAACTCATAGAAGATACCATAGTCCAGCATCAGCAGCAGGTCATCGGCGTTGTTCCTATCCTGTATGGCAAAGAATCCTTCCGATGCATTGTAAATTTCATAGTATTTAAAATTTTTTCGGGGCAACAACTTTTTATATTGCTCTTTATAGGGATTAAAACTAACCCCGCCATGAAAATACACCTCAAGATTTTCCCACACCTGGAACAAATTGTCTTTTCCGGTCTCCTCCAACACATTGTTCAACAATACCAACATCCAAGACGGAACACCGGCCAAACTCGTCACGTTCTCCTGGGTGCTCTCGCTGATTATGGCTTTCAACTTACTTTCCCATTCGCTCATAAGCGAGACCTTGCTGCTTGGGGTACTGCTAAATTCGGCCCATAGCGGCATATTATCGATCAAGATAGCGGAGAGGTCACCAAAAAACGAGCCATTATCTTCGTAGAGTTCCTTGCTGCCCCCCAAACGAAGGCTCTTTCCTGTAAACAACTGGGAGTTTTCGTTGTTATTCAAGTAAAGGCATAATAAATCTTTCCCGGATTTGTAATGACAGTCCTCCAAGGCCTCCAAACTTACCGGTATGAACTTACTTTTGGCATTGGTCGTGCCGCTGCTCTTAGCGAACCAATTGATCGATGTGGGCCAGAAAAGATTTTGCTCCCCTTTTCGGGTACGCTCAATGATGGGTTCTATTTCTTCATAAGTGACAATGGGCACCCTATCCTTAAATGTTTCATAGTTACCAATCGACTCGAAGCCATATTTTCTTCCAATCTCAGTGTCTTCGGCAATTTCCAATAATTGATGCAAGACCTCTTCCTGGACCTCACCTGGATATTTTAAAAAAAGCTCAATCTGGTGAAAGCGCTTTTTAATCAACCATGAGGCAATTGAATTGAATAATGGTATGGGCATTTTTGGGTATCTTTAACCTGTTAAAAATAGCTTTTAAAGTTATCAATTTAAAATCGATTCTTTTAACCAATTTAACTCAGATGGCATACGAAGGCGTATTGCGAAAAATGCAGACCGAAATAGGGAGCCCTATACAATATTATTTGGTCTTCGAGAACGACTTTTTGAACGTAAACCAAATCCTTGATAAAGAAGTGTCGATCAATTTTATCAAGTTTCAATGCCTGAATTGTGGGGAAGATCGACCCATTTATCGACAGGGATTCTGTAGGACCTGCTTTTTTGAGATTCCGTCCGCCGGGGATTGGATCATGAGGCCCGAGCTTAGTACCGCACATTTAGACAAGGAAGACCGTAATCTGGAATATGAAAAGAGGGTTCAATTGCAACCGCATGTCGTATATCTTGCCAATTCGAGCAATATCAAAGTAGGGGTCACGCGTAAATCCCAGATCCCCACGCGTTGGATCGATCAAGGGGCGCATGAGGCCATCGAAATTGTGGAGGTACCGAACCGTTATTTGGCAGGAATTACCGAAGTGGCCTTAAAAGACCACATCGGGGATAAGACCAATTGGCGAAAAATGCTGACCAATGAGGTGGAAGATGAAGATTTGGTGGAATGGCGCAGTAAACTAAAACATTTTATTCCACAGGAGGCACAAGCCTACTATATCGAGAGTAACAAAGAAACCCATTTAGACTTCCCGGTGCTAAACTATCCGAAAAAGGTAAAAAGCCTCAATTTGGACAATACCCCTCATTACAAAGGTGTGCTGAAGGGCATCAAAGGACAGTACCTTATCTTTGAAGACAATGTTGTATTTAATATCCGTGGGAGCGAGGGGTATTACGTTGGGCTCAATATTAATTGACGGTATCTTTTTTCTTTTTTCCGCCCAAAAGTCCTCCTAATATATTTTTGGCCTTTTCCTTGACCACATCCTCTTCCTTTTTCACTGGTATCGAATCCTTTTTTACCGTGTCTTGTTGTTTGTTGCCGGCCAGGATGCCCCCAATTACTTTCTTGACCCCTTCTTTAGTCGGGTCTGGCTGTTTTGTCGAGTCTTTCTTGATCGAATTACCACTGAGTACGCCAGCGATCAATTCAGTGGCCTTATCCTTTCCTTTGTTGATCAATTTTTGCTTTTCGATCTCTATTAATTGTGCGGTAAGATTTTTTATGCCCGATGTATAATCGGTGCTGACCTCGGGCTTGTTGTACACGCCCCCAATATTTGCTGTTACTGGTATTGT
>JBBKWR010000169.1:0-3203 GCA_037969055.1 Flavobacteriaceae bacterium
AAAGCCCACGTTATTTTAAACAAATTTTTTGGGCTCCAATTAGGGACAATTTTTACAAATGCCAATTTAAACTTTGACACATTTTGCCCATATCCTTAAATTGTGTGACAACACGGTCGTTTTATTAGATATCTAAAAATTTATTTTATACCGACCCTTCGGTTGATTTTTTATCATAACTTAATTGATGTGAAACATGCACATGACAGTAACCCTATGAATAAGTCCATTCCATTGAAAGGTGCACTATCCATTCTTTTAATGTTTGTTTTTTCAATTGGTTCCGCTCAGGATCGTGCTCCAAATTATAACAAACCGAATTGGAACAAGGCTTTCTTTGATTTGCAGAGAACTTACCTGGATTCCTTGGTCCAATGGCAGGAAAGTGTCGTTCTTCACGTTGCCAACGAACAAGTGGGCGGCGATAACCAATTATTTTTCAAAGGTTATCTTTTAACAGGTGCTCAACAAAACAGACATAGTTTCAGCGGCGTGTTAAACGTAGAGTTGTTAGATGGGAACGGCGCTATGATAAAAAGGCAATTCCATAAAGTTGTTGATGGAATGGTGGAAGGGCATATGGAACTCCCCATAAATATTGCGCCCGGCAAGTATTATTTTAAGGCATATACCCGTTGGATGCGGAATTATGGAGAAGATTTTTTTGCACTAGAGGGCATTTTGATAGGAAGTCCATTGGGCGAAGAAAAGGTGACAGGTAATTTGTCCGATATCTTAATTACACCTGAGGGAGGAACAATTCTAAGCGACCATGAAAATAGGCTGGTTTTTAAAATTCCCCTTTCCCGAGCTACCAAAGCGGGTCAAGCCGGAAGAATACTGGATGACAAAGGGCAAGAAGTAGCAACGGTCAACTACTATTCGACCTATATAGGGACTGCTATTTTTAAACCAATGAGCGACAAGTATTACCAGCTCGAATTGGAGAATGGAGCGATTTACCCAATTCCCAAAGCGGAAATTCAAGGTTATCTCCTGCACGTAAACAACCTGGACGAAAATAATGCAAAGATTCAGGTCACGGCCTCTTCAGAAGTTTTAGGAACTGTGGTAACATTGGTGGGAACATCTGGAGGGATAAGATATTTTGAAAACCAATTGGAATTTAAGGATGGTAACATTGTGGAAGTTAACCTTTCCAAAAGGGATATTCCTTATGGCATTTTCACCCTAAAACTTGTTGATGATATTGGAACGGAACTGGCCAGAAGGCCGATCTGGATAGATGGGGAACGGCTCCATATCGATATCAAACCAATTTCTTCGGATACTGATGAAAGCGTCTACAAGATAAAGGTAACCGACAAAACCAACTCACCTATAAAAACTCGATTGGCCATAAGCGCCAACCGATATGAAGTAAACTCTGAAAGGGTTATGGAAGAATATTCCTTAGATCATATTAATTTGTTCACATACCCATATGACATGGGGGGAGCTAATATCTCAATGGACAGAAAAAATCGTTTTTTAAGAGACCTTAACATTCTGGTGACCGATGCTGGTTTTGAGAACAGTTCAATAGAGGGTAATAGGTTGGTGAACAACATAAAATTCCCCTTTCAAAAAGGGCTTGAACTTACTGGTTACGCGTATGACTTGGACAATAAATTACTGGTTAATTGCAAAATCCAGATTATGGCCCAAACCGAAGATGGGATTTGGTTAAGGGAGACCGAGACGGATGCCAACGGGCTGTTAAGACTTGAGGAAATGCAGATAAATGGAATTACAGAGTTGATTTTTAGGACAAAGGGGAAGGACACCAAATCAAGATTGGTGAAGGTCATACCTTTAAAAGAGTGGGAGCAAGAAAAAAACAACTCGTTTTCTGATATCACCAAGCGACAAGAACGAGTACAATCTAACGAAAATACTTCTTTGGAACAGGTCGACACCAAACCTTTGGCAGCTGTCGACACTACAGGACTGATCAAATTGAAGGAAGTAGAGGTGAATGAAAATCGCGTTAAAGATCGAAAATATACACCATCCATCTATGGGATCGACGTACCTAGTAATAGGACAAAATATCAAGATCCTAAACGGCCAAAAAGTTTTGGACAATTACTCTCAGGTATTCCGGGGGTGGCAGTTTCTGAAATTGGATTAAATGTTTTTGTGAGAATTCTTCGAGCAAAGGGACCTACTTTGTTGGTCCTAGATGGCTTTCCACTACCACAGGGAAATCATGGACCGAGCTTGGGCGGCCCTATCGGAACTTCGTTGCATGAAATAACGAACATGGTTTATCCAGAAGATATTGAAAGAATTGAAGTGCTTATCGGAGCAGATGCTGCTATTTTTGGGACAAGGGGGTCTGGCGGAGCAATTGTTTTTTATACTAGATCTGGAATAGATCAGGAATTTATTTCAAGAAAGGAAGGACAGTTGGTTTTTGAAGGATATGAACCTATTCTTGAGTTTGACCCATATAAACAGGGTCTTTCAAAAAGAACAAAAGAAAAGGCCAAGCTGCTGTACTGGAACCCAAAATTGGAGACCGACGTAAATGGAGAGGCAATTATTAAGATTCCGCTATTACCCCATGGTTCTAAAATCAAGATTGAGGCTAGTACTATAACACCAGATGGAAAGATAGGGTCATTAAGCACTAATTTTTGATTTTGGCAATGCGCAGTAAAAATTTATTTCAGTAATAATTCCCACCTTTATCTGGACTTTGAAAACGATTAATCAACGTCTAAAGATGTCGCTTGAAATCCCGTACCTGTCCTAAAATACGTACGACGAATATGCCCTTTTTGGTCGGTTCGTAAAAAATTGTGTGTGCCTTGTAATTATATCTTTTTAGTAAAGGTGCAAATTCAGAAGCACTGCGACCAAGGTCGGGATTATCTGCAAGGGTCTGCAAAAATTGATATAACATGTTAATATAGCTATGCGTCTGTGATTCTCCCCAGGTCTCTAAAGTATAATCTACTATATCATCGATATCGCTATCAGCTTTCGACGATAAATGATAACTAGACATTCCTGTTACTTTTAGTTCTGTTCTTTTTGCGGCTTTTGGCGGCTTCAACAATTTCATCAACAGACCTAATTCTAGAGCTCATGCCACTGTCATAGCCTTCTTGTATAGCCGCTTTGGTAATTAAAAACTCCCTATTACGTTCCTCATCCAAGCGTATTAGATGCCTCATGTATTCGCTATCGTTCGC
>JBBKWR010000170.1:0-3743 GCA_037969055.1 Flavobacteriaceae bacterium
CTATATCAATTTGATGTGCGTAAGAAAAATGCATCAAATACCTGTACCCCGATCAGATCAAACGGTATTACGATGACCGATGCTTCCGGGATTACTTTATTGCCCAACCAACCCGACGATATTTCTTGCGCCTCTGAACTCGATGGCCGTATAGAATCGTTTGTAAATGGAGGCGTTGGGAATGATCTGTTCAGTCTTTATATAGGTGATCCAGTTGATGCTTTTAGCCCTTCTGGTACGGCCACCTTATTTAGGGGACCACAGAACTACGGTACTTTTGAAGGACTGCCTGATGGCAATCAATACTATATCGCCGTCACCAGCGGTCTTAATTGCCAGGATATCGCGGGTCCTTTTGAAATTCTAAGACCAGCACCAATTGTGTTCAATACGATCTCCACTCCGGTAAGTTGCAACAGTCAGCAAGATGGCGCCATTACAATTGAGGTAACAAGTGGTGGGGTAGGATTGATCCAATTTGCGATAGAACCCAACTTTGACGAATTCTTTACCGATCCATTGACTCCTGGATTGTATACATTTGATGAATTGGCAGCAGGGGATTATGAAATTTTGATCCAAGATGAGAACGGATGTTTTGAAAAGGATGTCATCACCGTCATCGAGCCATTAATTCTTCAATTGACCAATATACAGGTTACACCCGAATTATGCATTGGCGCGAATGATGGAACAATGGTCTTCCAAGTACAGGGGGGGACACCATTTAACGATCCATTGGTAAATCCTTCCCCATATTATGAATATAAGATTGAGATGACCGACCCTGTCGACGAAACAGGTCTTGGTGTCTTCACGCCTTATAATGGACAGGTCACCCAGAATTTGCAAGGTGGTGCCTCCTATTCGATTTATATCCAGGATGCCAACCTTTGTCCCGCCGCCGGGGTGTTTACGGTTGGTATAGGGGTCGACCTGCAGGCGGAACCCATAGTAAATTATGGTTGTGAAGGGATTTTCCCCAACAGCACGGCTACCATTCAAATGCAAGACGCTAGCTTATTCCCTGACTTGCTGTTTTATTTAGAGGATTTGAACTCGACCGATCCACCGTTGACCACCCAACAAATGATCAATTTGGCTGATACCCAAAATGTATGGGGAGATCTACCGGAAAGCCAATATCGGGCACATATTTTTCATTCGAATGGATGTTCGACAACCGAAACTTTTGACGTCGATGCTTACGAACCTTTGACGTTAAGCGCTGAAAAAACGGGGCCTAACGAACTGACGGCAGCTGCTTCTGGTGGGTTTGGAGGATATGAATTCTTCTTCCAGGGCGTATCCCAAGGAACGGATAATGTGTTCCTGACCAATGTAAGTGGAAATGTTGAAGTTAGGGTAGTAGATCAAAACGGTTGTGAGGCCGTGGTCGCCCTCCCATTCGAATTTACGGGAATGCTGGAATTACCCAATTTCTTTACCCCGGACGGCAACGGTAATAACGACTTCTGGCAGGTAGCTAACAGAGAATTCTTTCCAAATATAGAAATTAAGATATACGACCGGTATGGAAGGGTCGTTGCCATCTTAGATCAGGTTACGAATTGGAACGGTACCTATGAAGGCAAAGCACTGCCAAGTGGGGATTATTGGTATGTTGTTAACCAAAACGACGCTAGAAATACTAGGTTTGTTGGTCATTTCACCCTATATAGATAGTAATCCAAATAGTAATACTTATATCGAAGGGCTGCCATACATTGGCGGCCCTTTTTTTGTGCACAGAACATTTTACTCAATTTACATTTCACTAAGATGTTGTATATTGGAAACCTTGGCAGGACACAACAAGTTTTGATAATTTATCTTTGTTATGTGTTTACGTACCTTACGTTTGTCAACACATAAAAATTAGTAACAACTGCACTGGTCCGAATGAAACATAAGTACCTCTATTTCTTACTCATAATCCTTCAGAGCTGCGCAGCACAATCAAAATCACAACTCATCGACGCATCCATGGAGACCGTTATACGGGAGAAATTGGATTATTACCTGTATTATCCAGAGGATTATGAAACCGATCCTGAACAAAAATTTCCCATCCTGCTTTTTTTACATGGAGGGGGAGAAGCGGGGGATAGCCTGGTGGCGGTAAAACGAAACGGACCCCCTAAATTGATCGTCAGGGGAAAGCAATTTCCATTCTTGATTTTGGCACCACAAAATCCCAATAAAATGAAATGGTGGAATACCCAGGCAGTAATGCAGTTGCTGGATACCATCGTGGCTAATAATAAGGTGGATAAGAAACGAATATATTTAACGGGATTGAGTAGGGGAGGTGGAGCTGCTTGGGAATTGGCCGTGCAATATCCTGAAAAGTTCGCCGCCATGGCCGTGGTTTGCGGGATGACCCCCTTGCCATATGCTGCTTGGTTGGATAAAAAAATGCCAATTTGGGTGTTCCATGGCGAGGAAGACCAATCCATTCCCATATCTGAATCAGAGACCATGGTAGCGCGCTTATTGTCAATGGGTTACGACGTGAAGTTCACAAGATACCCTGGCGTTGGCCATAATGCATGGGTAAAGGCGTATGATACTGAGGCCTTGTACGAATGGTTCATGCAGCAGGCGCGTAAAGACTGAGCGTGTTGCGTGAAAAGCAACTTTTTAATCATTTTAGGAACTTCATTGAAATGTCCATAATCAAGTTGAATTGAACTAAATCACAATAATATGAAAATAGGTATGAAACTTATTGGCCTTCTTTTACTATGTGGCGGACTTACCGCAGCATATGCTGGTACAACGCCCGATAGAAAGGAAAAAAAGAAACCCAGAAATGTGATTTTTATCTTGACGGATGACCATCGGTATGATTATATGGGCTTTACGGGGAAAGTACCATGGTTGGAGACCCCTAATATGGATAAACTGGCCGCCGAAGGCGCCTATCTACCGAATGCTTTTGTCACCACTTCTTTGTGCTCTCCGAGTAGGGCATCAATTCTTACCGGTCAATTTTCCCACGCACATACCATTGTGGACAACCAAGCTCCGGATCCGGGTAATTTGACATATTTTCCCCAGTATTTACAGAAGGCGGGCTACCAAACAGGTTTTTTTGGTAAATGGCATATGGGCGACCACGGCGACGAGCCACAACCTGGCTTTACACATTGGGAAAGCTTTATTGGCCAAGGGGTTTATTACAATCCCACCTTGAACATCAATGGCAAAAGGATTGCTTATAATGATTCAACCTATATTACCGACCTGCTTACCGAACATGCCGTAGATTGGATGGATAAAAGGAATAAAAAGAAACCGTTTTTTCTTTATCTATCGCATAAGGCGGTACACGCTGGGTTTCAGCCGGCCCAGCGGCATAAAGGTAAATATAAGGGCAATAAGATATCACTCCCTGCGACCTATGAGCAGACCAAAACTGGTAAATATCGTGATTTGAAATGGCCCCAATGGGTGGCCGATCAGAGGGTAAGTTGGCATGGGGTCGATTATATGTATCATGATAACCAAGATATTCATGGGATGGTAGTAGACTATTGTGAAACACTTTTAGGCGTCGATGAAAGTGTGGGCACGATTATGAATTATTTGAAGAAAGAAGGGCTTGACGAATCTACCCTCGTCATTTATATGGGGGACAACGGTTTCAGTTGGGGAGAACATGGACTCATAGACAAACGCCATTTTTACGAGGAATCCGTAAAAGTCCCCTTATTGGTACGATGTCCTGAATTGTTTCA
>JBBKWR010000171.1:0-4055 GCA_037969055.1 Flavobacteriaceae bacterium
GGCCTGCCCATTTCCTTTTTGGGAATGTTTGCGTTCGCCGGATTATTTGGGGTGACCATCAACGTCTTGTCCCTATTTGGAATGATCATCGTCATCGGTATTTTGGTAGATGACGGTATAGTCATCGCCGAAAATATTTACCAACATTATGAAAAGGGAAAAACGCCGATCCAAGCGGCCATTGATGGCACCATGGAGGTAATACCCCCCATCGTTTCCGCAATCATTACGACCTTGTTGGCATTTTCAATCTTCCTCTTTTTGGATGGACGTATCGGGGAATTTTTCGGGGAAGTATCGGTTATCGTAATGCTTACCCTAGGCATTTCGCTCATAGAGGCCCTGATAATCCTCCCAGCACATTTGGCCCACTCGAAGGCCCTTCAGCCGTTGGACAATTCCCCAAAAAAGGGGATTGCCAAGGCCTTCTCAAAACTTCGTATCATCAATCAAACTGGTGATCGTATGATGGCATGGATGCGCGACAGACTGTATACCCCAGTACTGAAATTCGGTCTTGAGAACAAGATATTGACCGTTGCCATATTCGCCTCGGTCTTGATCCTTAGCCTTGCCTCCATTGGTGGGGGGATCGTGCGCACCGCTTTTTTTCCCAGAATAGCGAGCGATAGGGTACAGGTCGAATTGCTGATGCCGAACGGCACCAATGAAAAAGTGACCGATTCCATCATAAGCCTTATTGAGGAAAAGGCGGAAATCGTCAATCAGGAACTCACTG
This sequence comes from Flavobacteriaceae bacterium, assembly GCA_037969055.1. Taxonomy (GTDB): domain Bacteria; phylum Bacteroidota; class Bacteroidia; order Flavobacteriales; family Flavobacteriaceae; genus Pelagihabitans. Next base: position 740 of record JBBKWR010000171.1, read on the forward strand.
CCAAATATTTGAAGGGCTCCGATAAATTATTGTTCGAAAACGTCATCAAAAGGGTTGGGCCCGGGTCTTCAACGGCCACTTTGGACATCAACCTATTGCCTGGTGAAGATCGACCCGATGAAATTGCTTCTGAAATGATTTCCAATAGGCTTCGTGAGCTGGTAGGCCCGGTCATTGGTGTGGAAAGCCTTATCTATGGCTCTGGTGGAAATTTTGGAGGATCGCCGGTTTCGGTATCGCTCTTGGGCAATAATATACAAGAGTTGAAGGCCGCCAAAGACGAATTGAAAAAAGCGATGCTTACCAATACCGCTTTAAAGGATGTTGCGGACAACGACCCTGCCGGTATTAAGGAAGTTCGATTGGCATTGAAGGACAACGCCTATTTATTGGGCTTGGACCTTCGAAATATAATGAATCAGGTGCGTTCGGGATTCTTTGGCGCCCAGGCCCAAAGGTTCCAGCGGGGTCAGGATGAGATCAGGGTTTGGGTTCGTTACGACCGGGATAACCGTTCTTCAATCACAGATTTGGATGAAATGAGGATCGTCACGCCAGGAGGGGCCCGTGTCCCGCTTAAAGAAATCGCTAGTTATGTCATCGAAAGGGGTGACGTGGCCATCAACCGATTGGATGGGCGACGTGAAATTCAAGTCTCGGCCGACTTGAAAGATGAAAAGACAACCAGTGGAACCGATGTCATGCTGGAGATCCAAAACAACATCATGCCCGGCATACATTCCAAATACCCTACGGTGAGCGCTTCTTACGAAGGACAAAATAGGGAAGCGGGCAAATTGCTGCGCTCCTTAAAATTTGTGGGACTTTCGGTCCTACTATTGATCTATATCACCATTGCCTTTACTTTTAGAAGTTTTGGGCAGCCTTTAATCCTACTTTTATTGATACCCTTTAGCCTTACCACGGTCATTTGGGGGCACTGGCTGCATGACTTCCCGATCAACATACTATCAATGTTGGGTGTTATTGCCTTAATAGGGATCATGGTAAATGACGGACTGGTCCTGATCGGGAAATTCAATAATAATCTCAGGTTGGGTATGAAGTTCGAAGACGCGTTGGCCGATGCCGGCCGTTCCCGTTTTAGGGCCATCTTCTTGACCTCTGTCACCACTATTGCCGGTCTTGCCCCTTTGATGTTGGAAACCAGCAGACAGGCCCAATTTCTGATCCCAATGGCCATCTCGATCGCCTATGGAATAGGATTTGCGACCATACTCACTCTGATCCTATTGCCCATATTCCTGTCATTCGGCAATTCAACAAAAGTAGGCGTGAAATGGTTGGCCACGGGAAATAGGGTCACCAAGGAAGAAGTGGAAAGGGCCATTAAAGAACAGAAGGAGGAAGAACACATGAATACCAATCGCAGGGCTGCTCTAAATGGGGTGCCCCAAGAATTATTGAAGCAGGAGGCCTTGGAAACCAATGGGGTTTTAAAAAAAGCTGCCCACGAGACCAAAATAGAGAAGCATTAATCGAATGAGAAAATATTATATCCTGAGCCTATTTTTACTAATAGGACTTACCCCCTTTTACGCCCAAGAAAAATTGCTGTCCAAACAGGAGGCCGTCACCTTGGCCCTTGAAAACAACTTCGGCATCAAAGTGGCCAAGAACCAAGTTGAAATCGCGGATAATAATCAGAGCCTCTTAAATTCCGGATATTTGCCTACCCTGACCGGAACCGCTGGGGCTAACTATAATGTCAATAATTCCACCACCGAATTCCCGGGCCAATTTTTGGAGGACGGAAGTCCGCGACCTGATGTGTCGCTGGATAAAGCGGAAAGCCAACGGTATAATTCGGCCCTCAATATCAATTATACCCTTTTCGATGGCATGGGCCGTTACTATAATTATAAGAGGCTCAAAGAACAGTATAATTTGAGTGAACTGCAGGCGAGGGAGACCATCGAAAATACGGTTATACAACTTTTCAGTGTGTACTTTGAAATCGCCCGTCTTTCAGAAAACGAAAACGTATTGGAACAGGCGTTGCAAATATCCAAGGACCGCATTACCCGTGCAGAATATGCCTTTGACTATGGCCAAAACACCAAACTGGACATTCTAAATGCCCAAGTGGACGTTACCAACGACAGTATCAACCTGCTGATCGCCAGGCAGCAGTTGGCGAATACCAAGCGTGACCTTAATGTGGTATTGAATCTGGACCTCGACACTGGCTTTGAAGTTGACACCTTGGTGCAATTTATTCCAGGTTTACAATTGGAGGATTTCTTGACCATGGCCAAACAAAACAACGTTTCGGTATTACAGGCAGAAAAAAACCTCGCCATAAATTCTTATGATATCAAAGTCTCCAAATCTGGCTATCTGCCCAGTCTTGGTCTGGTCGGCACCTATGGCTGGAACCGCAATCAAAGTGCCCCCTCCGCTTTTTTATCGGGTACGGTTTTTCCCGGCACCAACAACAATTCGGCCAACGTTGCCCTTGGCGCCAGTCTCACTTGGAACCTTTTCGATGGGGGCGGCACCACCGTACGCGTAAGAAATTCAAAAATCGCCTATGAAAATCAGGAGTTGCTCCAAAAGCAGATTACACTTGAAATCGACCGTGACATCGCCAATGCCCTTTCGATTTATGAAAACCGCTTGACCATTTATGAGATTCAGGAACAAAACGTCATCACCAACGAAAATAATTTTGCGAGGTCGAAAGAGCAGTTCCAATTGGGCAGGATCAGTTCGATTGAATTTCGACAGGCCCAGATCAACCTATTGAACGCACAGACAAATAAGAACCTGGCCAAATATGACGCCAAGCTGGCAGAACTACAGCTTTTGCAATTAACAGGGCAATTGTTGAACGTGGCCATCTAGCCCATAGTGGTATGCGACCCGGGATTGGATAAAATCTGTCCTTTTGTCTTGGCTCATGCCACCACTTTTCATTACCTTCTAGGACCGCTAAGGGGGTCCCATACAGATGGCTCGATCATTGCATGAAATCTCCATGGTAATTGGGTAACCAAATCCAAACAACTTCAAAATGGCAATCGGAATTGGAATTATTGGGACAGGCTCGATCGCGAATACCTATGTAAAGTGCATAGATGAATTGGCGCAGGCCGACCTCGTGGCCCTATACACAAGATCAAAAGAAAGGATCGACGTTCTGAAAGAGCAATTTGGGAAACCGGTTTTTAGTAACATCCATGAATTCTTGCGACAACCGGGCATCGATTTGGTCTGTGTATGCAATGAGAGCGGCCGTCATGGAGAAGCGATTGAACTATCGGCCATGGCCGGCAAGCACGTGCTTTGCGAA
>JBBKWR010000172.1:0-19228 GCA_037969055.1 Flavobacteriaceae bacterium
GTGCCGGTTGCCGTGTATCAGGTAAGTGGCGAGTATGCCATGATAAAGGCCGCTGCGGAAAAAGGATGGCTCGATCATGATGCCGTGATGATGGAGCAGCTGATCGCCATCAAAAGGGCCGGAGCAAACATAATTGCTACCTATTTCGCTAAGGAGGCGACAAAGTTATTGGGGTGAAACATCAGGCATGCTGGATTCCATGATTAATTGATGTCATCCTGAGCGCCCGCCTTAACGGGACGGGCAGGCAGTCGAAGGATTGCGAAAGATGTCGTGAAAATATTGGGATAAAGGTTCAAGACAGCCAAACAACCTTGTCACCCTGAGCGGAGTCGAAGGGTGAACGGAGTCAAAACGTCAAATCCTATGAAAAGAATATTTTTTATACTAATCGGTTTATTATCACTAAACGCCTTTGCACAGGACGTTACACTGGATGCCTTTCTTGAAAAATGGGCAAACTCCAAGACCTACCTACTCGAAATAGCGGAGGCCATGCCCGAGGACCACTATAACTTTAAACCCACCGAACGGGAGATGGATTTCAGGTCACAATTGATACACATCCGAAGCAATATGCTGTGGTTGGGCAATACCTATTTTTTGGACGCGGATTTTAAAAAAGAATCCCCTGACTTGGATTCAAAAAGCAAAAAAGAACTCATTGATATCCTAGCTGCAAGTTTCGATGCCATAACAGAAATTGTAAAACATATTAAATCTGAGGATTTATTGCTAGAAGTCGACTTTTTTGCCGGGCAAAAAAACAAGTTGCAGATCCTCAATTTAATGCAGGACCATGTGACCCATCACCGTGGACAACTTGTGGTCTACCTAAACCTCAACAATATTGAACCCCCAAAATATATAGGTTGGTGAATGAAATCCGGCATGCGAAATAATTTTTATATACCTATCGGACTATTTTTTTCGATCTGCCTAAGTTTCGGCCAAGGGCCGACCCTGCCTTCGCCCACCACTGTTGATGCAGGGCTCACTTATGCCCTACCCTCTGCAGTAGGAATGGATTCTAGTTATATCCATACCAAGGTAGATTCGATCATGGCCTTCGCCATAGATAATCTTGCGTTCCCTGGGGGACAGGTCTTGGTGGCCAAAGAAGGTAAAATCATTTTTCATAAGGCCTATGGATACCATACCTATGACAGCATTCAAGCCACGTCGTTGGATGACCTTTATGACCTGGCCTCCATTACAAAAATCGCTGGCACCCTGCCCGCATTGATGAAATTGGTCGAAGAAGGCAAACTAGACCTCGACAAGCCGTTCAGCACCTATTGGAAACGCTGGCAGGGCATAAAAGACAAGGAAAAACTCACTTTAAGGGAAATTCTCGCCCATCAGGCCGGTCTGGTGCCCTATATTGTTTTTTTGAACGACGTACTCAAGAAAAATGGCCAAACCAAAAATCGGTTTGTAAAACAGTCCCAAAAACGCCGCTTCGAAAATCAGGCCTATGACGGAATTTTCATAAAAAACAGGTTTCGCAGGCACATGTACCGAAAAATAGATCGTTCAGCAGTGGGTACAGATAAAAAGTACCTTTATTCGGGCCTTACCTTTTTGATCTATCCCGAGCTCGTGCACCAACTATCGGGTAGGGATTACGAATCATACCTGCAAGAGCATTTTTACGGTCCGCTGGGGGCGACTACCATGGGATTTCGCCCAAAAACCAAGCGCATTCCCAATAAAATCGTCCCTACCGAAGAGGATACCCTCTTCCGACACACCTTGACCCAAGGCTGGGTACATGACGAAAACGCGGCCTTGTTGGGCGGGGTATCCGGCAATGCCGGACTCTTTGCCACTGCCACCGACCTGGCCAAATTAATGCAGATGTATATGCAATATGGCACCTATGCGGGGAAAAGGTATTTTAAGGAATCGACGGTCGCTGAGTTCACGAAGGTCCAATATCCAGTGAATGACAATCGAAGGGGCTTGGGATTCGATAAACCCCTCTTGAACAATTGTGGACTGAGCTTCGAAGAAGCGTATCCGGCGCCAGAAGCAAGCCCAGAAAGCTTTGGCCATAGCGGTTTTACAGGTACTTTTATCTGGGCCGATCCGGCGAGCCAAATGGTCTATATTTTTCTATCAAACCGGGTAAATCCGACTCGGGAAAATCGTAATTTGTATCTACTAAAAATTCGCGAAGCCGTGCAGGAGGTTTTCTACAAGGCGCAACTTTAGCTAGAGGATATGGAAACGGCATTTATAAAAACCCCGTTAGGGATGGCAAAATTGGAAGGCGATGAAAATGGCTTGACCGCCCTTACCGTGTTGGACAGCGATGAAATACCCACTGTCGTGGTACCTGAGGTATTGGAAGATGCCGTGTACCAGTTGCAGGAATATTTTGACGGGACCCGTGAAACCTTCGATCTTGATTTGAACCCTCAAGGCACCGATTTTCAAAAAAGGGTATGGGAGGCCTTATTTAAAATTCCGTTTGGCAAAACGAACTCCTATCTGGAGCTGTCCAAAACATTAGGGGATGTGAAGGCCATTCGGGCCGTCGCCGCGGCAAATGGGAAGAATCCGCTTTGGATCATCGTACCCTGTCATCGGGTCATCGGTAGCGATGGGTCCCTTACCGGATACGCCGGGGGTCTGCACCGAAAAAAGTGGTTGTTGGAACATGAAAGTCCTTCAAAGCAGCAAAGTTTGTTTTAATAGAAAACAACAGATGCTCTTGTATTTCACATTTCAAAAATCAGATAAAAAATAGGTAGGCACAAAAGTGAGCTCAAACGTCTTAATTAACTTACCTTCCAATGAGATGGCAATGACCCCTCCTTCGAGCGAAGTGCCTGTATCTTTGTTCGCGTAACCAATTAGATAGGTCTGGCTGCCCGCATCATAACCTTGGGTCAACAATATGATGCCTTTTTGTAGGTCTTGCTCCACTTCCGCCACTATGCCCTCCATGTCGACCAAGGTTTCAGAATCCGTGCTAAAATCGAAAAAGGCAGGCCCAAAGGGCACAAAGGCCGGCTGCACGTACAAACTGAAATAAATCAACCTATCCCCAATAAACCTAGCCTTCAAAGCGCCGGGAAAAAAATAACGCCTTAACGCAAAATCGCGCGATAAAATGGGCTCCAAGGATACCGCATCATAGACTGCATAGCTATACTGCTCTCCCTGAGCACTTTGAAGAATTGCGAAATCCCCATCTTCATTGATCAAGATGTTCGGAACGGACTTGCCAAAATCGAGGCGCTTTTGGATCGTGTTCGTATCGGTGTCAATGATAGCAATCTGATAATCTCCCACCCCATCCAAATAGGTCAACAATAATTTTCCTTGGTAATAAAAAGGTTGGTACGTATTTTGGATCGACTCGGCCACCATTAATTCTTGCTGGGCCCCTGTTTCCAAATCAATGGTCAATAGCCCAAAATTTGTAGTTCCAATCGGTCCGAAGAAGCCCATATATACATTGTTGGCATTATCGGTCCCCCATAAAATGGATCGCTTGTCCGACTCTTGATAAAAATTTTCATAGACCCGGTTTGACTTGGTTTCAACATCCAACTGTACCAAGGTATAATTACCGCCAGAGAAACTATAAAAAGACAGCACATCATCAACTTCCCGTATCGTGATATATTGATTTTTAATGCCTTGTTCCTGCGTTAAATTTGACAAGGTGCCTGTGTTGGTAGCAGCGCTGAACCTATATTGGTACACCGTTTCCGCATCTTCCCCTATGGCCACAAAATTAATCGCCTCCCCACTCACGTCCCCTTGGGAACTAAGGCTGTCTTTGGAACATGAAAAGGAAAGCATAAGGCAAAGGGCTACCAATACCTTGCTAGAAATGTTCATAACGCTTTTTCCTAAAATTAAACATAACTCCGCAGGAACCAAGCTTAATTGACATAATATTCGACGCCACGACGCTATGGCGTTCATAAAGGAATCGGCCGCCCGCATATCGCAATGCACCTTTTATTCACAATACAGGCCTATATTTGCTAACGAGCTTCATTTAACCCTAATACCTATTCGTTTTAATATGTTAAACAAGATCAATTTGGAGCATATTTTGTTCCTGGACATTGAGACGGTACCGGAAGCAAGTGATTTTGCCCAATTGGACGATACCAAAAAGGAACTATGGGAACAAAAGTCGAAATACCAACGAAGGGACGAGTTTACCGCGGAAGAATATTATGAGCGTGCGGGTATTTGGGCCGAGTTCGGCAAAATCATTTGTATCTCCGTAGGCTATTTTAATCAGAAGGCGGATGTACGCACTTTTAGGGTCACCAGTTTTTACGGAGATGAAACCAAATTATTAAAGGAATTCAAAAATCTTTTGATCACCCATTTTAGCGGTTCAAAACACCTCCTTTGTGGTCATAACGCAAAAGAGTTCGACTTTCCTTATATCGCCAGGCGCATGATCATCCATGGCATTGAGCTCCCTTATAAATTAAACCTTTTTGGAAAAAAGCCCTGGGAAATTCCGCATTTAGACACCATGGAACTATGGAAATTTGGCGATTACAAACATTTTACCTCCCTTAAACTGCTCGCCAACATTTTGGGCATCCCCTCCCCAAAACAAGATATTGACGGCAGTATGGTGCGGCAGGTGTATTATGACGAAAACGACTTGGATAGGATCATCACCTATTGCGAGCTCGATGTGGTGACCACCGCACAAGTTTTTCTAAAGTTTAGGGGCGACACACTTTTGGATGGGGATGATGTCAAGAAAATCTAGCCCAGTATTACGCATTATACTTTAATTGAATATATACCGGAAAATGGTCGCTATAACCGCCCAGATATTTGCCCCCTGCATAGGTGCGAAAAGGGTTGCCTTTGAATTTACCCTTAGCCTCCATTAAAAAATCCTCATCAAAAATATTGGCGTGGGCAAAACTGTGCGTACCCTTTTCATAATTTAAAAAATTATGGGAAAAGATGATCTGATCGAAAAGGCTCCATCTTCTTTGATAATTTGCACTTCCCCTGATGTTCGACAGTAACTTTTCGGCAGGGTTGAAAAACTTGTTCGATTGCATCAAGGTTTTTATGCTTTTTGAATAGGGTCCATCGTTAAAATCGCCCATGATAATGTAATTGGCATTCGGATAATTGGGGTCAATGCCGACCACAAATTTCAACAACATCTCGGCCGCTTGGATGCGTTTATAATCGGTTTCCTCCGAGCCCTGCCTTCGGGACGGCCAATGGTTTATGAACAGATGGACGTCTTCCCCGTTCAATTCCCCATGAACGTACAGCATATCCCTTGTGGTATCACGCCTACCGTCGGGGTTATTGACCAACAGGGCTATGGGTTCGGAATACATTACCCTAAAATTTTTCTTGTTATATAGCAATCCGGTATCGATGCCCCGCTCATCGGGCGAATCATAATGCACATATCCGTAGTCGATCCCTATTAAGGGTTCCGAAGCGATAAGGTCTTGGAGTACCATCTCGTTCTCCAGCTCGGCCAAACCCAGCAGCACCGGAGCGTCCAGTGCCGTATCCAGCCCAATTTGCGAAATGGTCATTGCCAGCTTGTACAATTTTCTTTTATAGCGTTTTGTTGACCAGCGATTCCCGCCATCACGTGTAAAGTCATCATCGAGCGTTTTCACATCATCAATGGTGTCATAGAGGTTTTCAAGGTTGTAGAAAGCGATGGTATGAAGATTACTTTTGAATTTATACGGTAATAATGGGGTCATAAGCTGCCTTGATGGTTTCTAAATTTACAAAAATAGCTTCGGAAGTATTGATTAGATTTGCACTATAATATTAGCCATGCTCGAAAAGAAATCCATAGAATATGAAAAGGTGGTCCTGATAGGGGTCATTAATAGGGAACAGGGTGAGGAAAAGGTGCGTGAATATCTAGACGAACTTGAGTTCCTAACCTATACTGCAGGGGGAGAGGTGTACAAGCGCTTTGTGCAAAAGGTAGACATTCCCAATCCCAAGACCATGATCGGGAGTGGCAAAATGGCAGAAGTAGAGGCCTATGTCCAAGAAAACGAAATCGGCTCAGTCATTTTCGATGACGAACTGAGCCCCGGGCAGCAAAGGAACATTGAAAAGCAACTGAAGTGCAAAATACTGGACCGAACGGGGCTCATCCTCGATATTTTTGCCCAACGCGCCCAGACCAGCTATTCCAGGACGCAGGTAGAGCTGGCCCAATACGAATACCTACTTCCGAGGTTAACTGGACTCTGGACCCACTTGGAACGGCAAAAAGGGGGTATCGGGATGCGCGGGCCAGGGGAGACCGAAATCGAAACAGATAGAAGGATCGTCCGTGACCGCATTACACTGCTCAAGAAAAAATTATTGAAGATCGATCGGCAAATGGAGACCCAGCGTGGCAACCGGGGCGCCCTTGTTCGGGTGGCATTGGTCGGGTATACCAACGTGGGCAAATCTACCCTAATGAACGTGATCAGTAAAAGTGAGGTCTTTGCCGAGGACAAACTTTTTGCCACCTTGGACACCACGGTCAGAAAAGTGGTGATCGGCAACCTCCCATTTCTCTTGAGCGATACGGTGGGTTTTATCAGAAAGCTGCCCACCCAGTTGGTAGAAAGTTTTAAGAGCACCTTGGACGAGGTACGGGAGGCCGACTTGCTCTTACATGTCGTCGATATCTCGCACCCCCAGTTCGAGGAACAGATCGATTCAGTTAACAAAATCCTCGCCGAGATAGGCAGTGGCGACAAGCCCACGATCATGGTCTTTAACAAAATTGACCGTTATGAGCATAAGACCATCGCCACAGATGACCTTATGACAGAAAAGACCAGCATACATTTCACGATCGAGGAATGGAAAAATACCTGGATGCAGCGGGTAGGCAAAAATGCCATCTTTATCTCCGCCTTGAACAAAGAAAATTTGGACGAATTCCGCAAACGGGTCTATGACGAAGTACGCGGCATACATGTGACCCGTTTCCCTTATAACAATTTCCTCTACCCCGAATTATTGGACGAATCTTAAAGTCTCTTTATTACATTTTGGTTGGGCACAACCCCGCCAAGGCGTGGTCAGGCCTGCCTACCGACCTTTAGATTTGTATTATAAATTCAATCTATTGTAATGATGTTGAAATGAGGGGGTCCGGGGGAGACTTATAACTTTCGGAATTGTTCGTAAATTTAATGTAAGAAGCAAAAAAGAACGGGGTGAACTTTCCTGCCGCATAGGCTTATGGCCTATTGCCTGTATCAGTCCCCGTTCTTCTGACCGGTTGCCCAGGACCATATAGGATTTTAGCCCACCCTTGTAAAGGTGTTAGTCTAAGCAACCCTTTTTTAAAACATTATAAAATTATGGAAATAAAAGAAGTAATCGGAATCGATGCCAGTAAATTAACATTGGATTGTTGTGTCCACACCATTGGGGCACAAGAGGTTTTTGACAATTCCCTTGAAGCTATTGCTACCATGGTAAATTGGTCATTGGGGACAAGCGGAACGGCCAAGGAAAACCTATTGTTCATATTCGAACATACGGGCCTGTATACCCACCACTTGGCCCAGTATCTGGGCGGTACCGGCTGTCTTTTCCACATGGTGCCCGGATTGGAGATCAAACGTTCCCTGGGCATTGCCAGGGGAAAGGACGACAGGGCGGATGCCAAACGGATCGCCCTGTACGGATATCGTATGCGAGGGGAGGTAACGCCTTACCGAATGCCAGGCAGCTCCTTGACGGGCCTGAAGCGGTTGATATCCATGCGCGGGAAACTGGTCGCCCAAAGGGCCGGCCATGTCACCACCTTGGGGGAACAACAACGGATCTTGGACAAGCAACAAGGGCTTGTACTGTTTCAGGTACAGCAGGCGATCATAGATACTTTGGATGTACAGATCGCCATTTTGGAAAAAGAGTTGGACAGTATCATAGAACAGGACCCGGATCTACAGAACCTGTACGGGCTCCTAACCAGTGTCAAAGGTATCGGCCCGGTCACCGCAAGATTTTTGATCGCATACACGGCAGGGTTCACCAACTTCAAGACTTGGAGGAAATTCGCTTCGTATTGCGGGATCGCCCCTTTTCCCAATCGATCCGGGACCAGTATCAGGGGAAGAACGAAAGTGAGCCATCTTGCGAACAAAGAAGGCAAGACATTGTTGAACCTCTGTGCCAGCTCGGCCATACGGAGCAATCCCGAAATGAAGGCCTATTATCAAAGAAGGGTGGAACAGGGCAAAAATAAAATGAGCACCCTGAATATTATCAGGAACAAATTATTGGCCAGGGCCTTTGCCGTTGTAGATAGGGGAACACCATATGTCAATACAATGAAATATGCATCCTGAACAATAGAGAAAAATTATAACTAATTACTTGCCCAAGTCATAGGATACAGGCAGGCCTGCCTGCCGATTTACCTGCCCCAGGCATGGCAGGCAGGCTTTCCGCTCTATTTTTTCCGCGTCTTGCGCCCGAAAAAAGATGCCGCTGCAATCCTTTGTGCAAAAAATAACATGCTTCAGGTGTACCTCTTGGTATACCGTATATCCGATAAACCGAACCCCTTATATTTTTCACAACATTGTGGCGCCGGTTCACAACAATAATTTAGACAATTAAGAAGCTCGGCGTAGATTTACCTTGTAATTAAGTGCTAGTGCAAACCCCGAGTAGCCCATGAACTTAATCCATTTAAAACCGAACATTCCAATTAACCTACTTATATAACCTTTTTAAAGTATTACATGTAACAAACCTACTTTCAAAAAAACCCGGCTCCCCAGCCGGGTTTTTTTATGGCCCTAATTTTCGAACACTATTATTTGGGAACCCTAAAAACAGGTACCCAAATAATAATTTCAAATGGATCGCGTACCGTTCATCCGATAAAAATAACCGCTCATATTTTTCACAACATTATAAGGTAGGTTCACAACAATTTTAAGGTAGCATCCAAATCCTGTCATACATTTACAGTGTAATTAAGTGATAGTGTTTTTCCCAAATCCCACTATGAACTTGACCTAAAAATCTAATGTGTCGGTTTCCCCAAAGCGACATTTGCCTACAAAAGCTTATCCTGATAGCTATCAGGACCAAATTTTACAAGAAAACCTACTTAACTAAAAAATGGCCCCTCGAAAGAGGGGCTTTTTTTATTATTATGGATTCCTCCGATTAAACTAATTTGGTGCTATATTTCCGGTGGCGTTGTTAGAAAAATTATTGCCCGCCTCGGTCAAGACATTCCCGCCTTGTACAAAATCAATTCCCCAGGCACCACTGTCTTTGATAACGCTATTCTCTATACTTAATGAGCCTTGGCAGTGGATGACAATGTTCCCTTGTCCTCCGGCATTATACATCTGGCTGGCACCCCCGCCTATAATTTCACAATATCTTAATTGATTGGCCGATGTGTTCGAATTGATACCAATACCCCGCCAGGTACCTTGCCCCGCGGTAATTCCCCTAAAAATTATAGGTTCTTCCGTAGTGCCTATTGCATTCAGGGAACCTGTAAGAGGCGTACAATCGAATCCAGGACTACCCAGGATGATTCCGACGGAAGGTTCAAATTCCAAGATCACACCCGGTTGTATGGTCAGTGCTTTTTCCACATAGGGTACTGTTCCGAATCTAGACTTTCCGATACGATAGGGCACTTCCAGCTTGGTAATGGTCAGATCGGCGTCTGTAATGGACTGACCCATTACCTGGATGTAGGGACGGCCGTTCCCGGTCAAATAGGAGGAAGCGGCATCCAATTGATCCGCTTGGGGCAAATGGATCAAAATGGGAGCTAATTCGTTGTCGGTCAGGGTATTCTTTTCAAATTCAATCAATTGGGTATCTTCATCCAACATGTAGATCCCAAACCCGCCACTATCTGTTATCGTGGTATTCTGAATTTTTACCCGGCTTTCGCATTGCATGGTGATATCAGCGGCAAAGTCGGCACCGTTGTACAGTTTAGCACTGCCCCCACCGGAGATATCGCAGTAGATCAAATTATTGTTGGGACTGGTTGAATTAAAGCCAATGCCCAACCATGTGCCTTTGCCTCCAGTAACTCCCTTAAAAGTAATATGATTTTCTTCGGTACCGGTGGCATTCAAAGAACCAGAGGTGGTTATACAATCTGCTGCCTGCTCTCCCAGCCTAAATCCTGCTCCAGTAATAAACTCGAGAATGTTCCCTGCGCCAACGTTTAGGGCTTTATTAATATTGTATTTTTTACTTTCATCAAAACGATAAGGTACATTGACAGTCGCCATGGTTACGTCTTCGTCTGCAATATCATTTTGGCGGACCTCAATATAGTTTTTTCCATTGCCGATATAGTCCGAACCTGCGTCCAAAGCGCCAAGTTGGTTGAAAAAAAGACCTATTGGAGCACTTTCATTATTCGTAATGATATTCCCTGAAAATTCGCGCAAATCAGCCTTATTGGTTATAAACATGCCATAACCATTATTTTGGCTAATGGTGCATTTAACAACGGCGCCTCCGGAGACCTCCCCCATACTGAGTTGAACTGCCCCTTTCTCTTTGGATTGTCCGGATGCGGTTCGTCCGGCATTCATTACAGTTACGTTTTCCAGTCGATTTTCCGGATGGTTGGAAGCAAAATAAACTCCTTTCCAAACCCCCTTGTTTTCACTTGTTCCAATAAACTTAATTGGATTTTCTAGTGTGCCTATGGCTTTTAATCCTCCTCCTTCGATCGTAAAAATTCCGCTGCTTTCGCCTTCAAAAGCAATAATGACCCCGGGTGCAATTGTAAGTAAGGCATTTCCACTTACCGTAATTTCACATTGGATGATATAATCAATCGCATCTCCAGGTTCCACATCTTCCCAAGTGGTATTTTCGGTAATAACATTTTGGCTACAATCGAATGCTTCACCACTAATAACGGTAAAGGTGGGACCTTCCGCTTTCTTGCCGTTCACCGTGACCGATACCGAACCCGACGAGGCATTGTCCGGCACTTTTGTTACCAATTGCGTTGTAGATGCAGATAGTACCGTGCCAGCGATGCCATTAAAGGTTACTACATTCTCACTGGCACTACTGCTAAAGTTGGTTCCAGTGAAGGTAACCTCGGTTCCTTTTATCCCACTAGTGGGACTAATTGAAGCAATCGTAGGGGTTTTCGCAATAGGGTCGGGCATTGGATTTTCCACGACGGGGTCACTTTTACTACATCCCATGAATGCCACAATGAATAATAGGGTTCCCAATGATGTAATTAAAATTAACGTACACTTTATAAGTCGACTAAGTATCAAACTTTCAGGACATTCTAATTGATATTTTGTTTCCATGATCCTAATTTTAGGTGTTATAACATTATATGTGGAGAGAACGATTTATCAAGTGGACCTTGATCTATTGAAAATAGACCAGCATATGAACCATTTCCTCAGCATCCGGTACGTGTCCGCCACCAAAAGTCTTTCCATTGATATGATATAGAATAGGAATGACGAGGGCCACTTCATCGGTAAGAATACAGGAGGCATGTTCCAGCGTGACTTGAATACTTCCATCGGCGCCGGCAACGGCGATGTTCACAGTACCTGAAGAGGATCCTATGGGTGGATTGGTCATGTTTACAAAATCGTTCGCAAAATCAATGCTCTCCCCCACTTTTCTGGCTATGTTAAGATAGGCCAACCAAAAGGTGTAGGTGCCATTGGGAATCATGCCTTGCAAATCAATTTCAATAGTTGACGAATTCCCATTGCAATGCACCACCAAGCTTCCATTCGCGGTCTTAAATTCGGCCAATGTCACCTGGTGGCCGTCCGGGGCCTTGATGGCCGTCAAATGCCCAATGGGATCGTCAAATATATTTTTCGCGAACAATGGCTCACTGGGACTTACGGGAGTATTCCCATTGGCATCAACAATTTCTTCCAATAATTGCACATTGCCAAAGTTTAAATGGGCCATCGCCGGTTGTGGTTGAATTATCAAATCTACGGTCACGGCATTGTCGGCGACCACATTGACCGTTGAAACTGGACTGCTGACCAATTTTGTGGACAAGGGAAGCGTGACCTCCATCGTGTAGGTGCCAATATCTTTGGTTTTTATAGTATAACCCCCAATTTCATTGGTGGCCCTGGCTGTTTTTTCACTGCCCTTGGATATACTGACCAGGGTACTGGGGTAGGGATTCCCGTTTTCATCTTTTACGGTACCCGTCACTTCCCCTGTCAGGACCGGACCGGATCCTGGTTCTGGATCCCCGCCTTTGCTACACGCCAATAGTACCAATGATAAAACCATAACGGGTATTAGTGCTATTATGTTCGCGTTCTTTGTTTTGTGTTTACTCATTTTCATGGCTTAAATTTTTAACTGTTTCGATTATAAGTTGGGGAACATTATAATTTTTTATAAGCGAATTGTAGTAGGTATTTTAATTTCCAAGTCTAGATCCTACACTTCAAAACTAGCATAGGGGTATGCCAAAAACTAACATCAGGGTTCCAGAAAATAACACCATAGTGCCCTTCCCATAATTAGCGGTTGCAGGCCTGATTTTAAAGAATATATGATAGATTGTGCAGTAGCAATTATTACTGGTCAATATTCACGTATAAATGGTAGTTGGGAAATAATAAGTTGGCAGATGTTGAGGGGTAAGGCTCCGATAAAGCCATAATGTAAGCTTCGCTTTTTTTAAATCATGTCGGAAGCGTAGGGTAATAAATATGCCGCTTGGGGTCTTAATAGGAGGAGGGCGCCACCCCGTATAGTTCCTTAAAGCACTTTGCGAAATAGGAAAGATTGTTGAAACCTACCTTATACGCGATCTGGGTGACGCTGTCGGCTTTTTGGGCCAACAACTGGGCGGCACTCTTTAGGCGGAAGTTGCGCAACAGTTCCCCGGGGGCCTCATTGGTCAGGGCCTTTAGTTTTCGGTGCAATTGTGTTTTGCTCATCGCGAGATCGTCCTGCATTTGGGGCACTCCAAAATCGGGATCCGAGAACTTGTCTTCCAGCAGGGTCAGCAACTGCTCCAGGAATTTTTGGTCGATCGGGGTGACCGTTATTTTTTTGGGGTCGACCCTAAGTTCCTTATTACCATACAGTGCCCTAAGTTTTTGGCGCTGTTCTATCAGGTTTTTGGTGCGCACCAAAAGTTCCTTGCCGTCAAAGGGTTTCGTCAGGTAATCGTCCGCCCCGGTCTCCAGGCCCTCAATTTTGTTGTCTTGGCCCGCCTTGGCGGTGAGCATGATCACGGGGATATGGCTGGTGTGCACCTCGGTCTTTAATTTTTTGCACAACTCTATCCCGTCCATTTTGGGCATCATCAGGTCGGTGATGATCAGGTCCGGAGCATCGGTGATCGCTTTTTTAAGCCCCGCTTCCCCATTGACCGCTGTTGTCACCCGATAGAATTTGATCAGCTGCTCCGTGATAAAATGCCGCATATCGGCATTGTCCTCCACCAACAAAACGTTGGGAAGGGTCCTTTTATCGGTCTTCGTCAGTGCAAAGGGTTTTTTAAGCGATGATTTTTCCATGGGGACCCCATCTTCCACATCTTTCTTTTGTCGTGTCCTAATTTCCTGGATGGGCAATTGCACGGTAAAAAAGGTGCCCTTGCCCACCTCACTGGAAACCGTGATGGTGCCGTCCATAAGCTCCACCAGGTCTTTTGAAAGGGAAAGTCCGATACCCGATCCCCCTTTTTCGCGCGTGTTACCGCTATCTACCTGATAAAAACGATCAAAAACAAAAGGGAGCTTTTCTGCTGCAATCCCTTTTCCAGCATCTGAAACCTGAATTTTAAGACCGTATTCATCGTAATTTGCAACAAACGAGATTTGGGATCCGTCCCCACTAAATTTAAAAGCGTTGCCCAACAAATTGTAAACGATGTTCTCCAATTTGTCACGGTCAAAGGAGGCCCAAAGCATAGTTGCCGGAATCTCAACCCTATAATCCATATTGCGCTGTGCGGCGTGGGAGTTGAACGAGGATGCCGCGGCCCTGAGGCATTTGTAGACATCGCCCTCGGTAGGGGCCAATTTTAAACTGCCCTCGTCCAATTTTGAAAGGTCCAATAATTGGTTGACCATGTTGAGCAATCGGTTGGCATTACGCCGGATCATTTTAACGGTCTCCAGGTTTAGTCTTTCATTAAAATTCTGTTCCAACTGTTCAATGGGCCCTTTGATCAGCGTAAGCGGGGTACGGAACTCGTGGGAGATGTTGGAAAAAAATCGCGATTTTGCCTTATCCAATTCCTGTAGCTTTTCGGCCTGGATCCTTAATTGATTCGCTTGGTGTTGGACTTCAGAAGTCCGAACGGCAATCAGTTTTTCCAAAGCCTCGTTTTTGGCCTTTAACTGGTAGGAGCGCCATCTTAATAAAGACCATAGAAATAGGATAAATAGTAACAAATAAGCCAAATAGGCCCACCAAGCGCGGTACCATGGGGGCAGAATTTCGAAATCAAAAGTTCCTATAGTACTGACACCACCATAGGTATTTTGGGCACGGGCCTGAAACTTGTAATTGCCCTCCGGAATATTAGTGTAGTCCTTTCTTCCTTCATTAGACCAGTCGGACCAATTCGGGTCAAATCCGGTAAGCCAATATTGATACTTGTTGGCACCATTGAACCCATATGGGGCAGCAAATTCAAATCGAAGCACCAAATTGGAATATCCTAGAATGGTGTTGACTTGGCTGTCTGGGTCGCCACCAAATAGTATGGAATCTTGACCCACAGTAACCTTCCGTATGAATGTATTAAATGACATTTCATGATCATAACGAGAGCTTAAATCATAGTTCGTAATTCCTTCTCCACCCGACCATAAATGGGTTTCATCGTCCCAGTATAAATGGGTTTCCGTCGTGCTTCTAACCGGTTCGTCATAGAGTCTATTGACTTTATATTCATCCGGGCCGCTCTTAAAAGCGGTGTATCGATATTGTTTGCCTGCTACAGGATTGGTCTCCAGCATAATATATTGACCGTCATTTTGATAATACCTAGGATAAACCACCAAGGAATCCAATCCAAATTTTTGGCCAAATTCTTTATCCTGTAAAAATTTTCGCAAGTTGCGATCCAATTTAAACAAAGGTCCACCTTCCCCCCCAGTGGTCACAAGTAATTGCCCATCAATTAACCATACATTCGTGGCCCCCTCGGGAAGGCCATCTGAGTAGCGATCAATTACAATCTGATCTAAACTTAAATTTTGAAGGCTGTCGTTCAATACGGGAAAATCAATTTTAACTACAGTATGCAATGAGGTACCAAGCCATAGGCCTCCGTCTTTATCCGCTGTTATCGAAAAAATATCCTCTTTTATTTGATCGATATCGCTTTCGGCTTGCCATTTCCCGTCAGCATATACAATCGTCGAGAGCCCATGCATGTGGCCAACAAATATTCGATCCGTATTTTGGTTTGATAGGCCAAGGGCACGACAACCCAACAATGTGTTAATTTGAGAAACCCCTTCCTCCGCGATTCTAAAAACACCATTTGCAGTTGCGGCAAAAATTGCTTCTTCCGTTTCCAATAAAGAGAAACATCCTGATTTAATCTGTTCTATTTTACGAAATTTCGTCTGTTTGAATTCAGAAATACTGTCCAGAACAAATAGGCCGCTGTAGGTACCAACGTATAATTTACCGCTATGTCTGCGAATGCTTGACACCGTGCCTTCCAAACCGTTGCGTTTGTCAAAAAAGATATATGGCATAAGTAGGTCAACTTTGGTAATGCCAGTTTGATGGGCCAACCATAAGGTCTTTTGGTTATCCAAGGTCAATCCATGTACCTGATTATTGGCTATACCTTCGGTTTCGGTAATCTTACCTCTGTATCTCCCATTTTTATCCATGATTATAATTCCGCCACGAAGTGTGGCAAAAGCATAGATTTCGTTCGGCAGGGTTTGACCGGCATAAAGGAGATTATCATTGAGATAGCCCCCAATTTCATTTTCGAGCCTTTTTATGGACGAGCCATCAAAGATGTAGAGTCCATCCCCTTTTGTGGCAAAAAGTACCGATCCTAGTCCATAGGGTAATCCAACTGTAGCTCGAATATTTTTGAACAGCTTCCCGCCAGGTATTAATTGAAGTGTATCACCAACTAATTCGAACATGCCATGCTCTGCGATACTCACATAGATCTTATCATGGATCTGATATTCGCGATGAATTGGTCCCGGGCCAGGATGGGGAATAATTGAGAATCGTTCACCTTTTAAACTGTAAAGAGCATTGTCGGCCGCAAAAATTATCCTATCCTTGTCCGGGAAAATTTGCCAAATATTTGCGGTAAGCGGATTTGATTTTGGGATTTTATCCTTAAGGGAAAAATACCGAAGTGTGCCAAGGGAGTCTGGTTTGAGATAGCCCAGCTCCCTATCAGCTCCAACCCATTTTACATTATCTTGATCGACGACGACCGTACGGACCGCTTTTAGGCCTGGTGCAGTAATTAGTCGCCAAGAGGCTCCATCAAATTCAAGGACCCCATCTCCATTCGCTGCATAGATGAATCCGTTTTTATCTTGTGTGATAGACCAATTTTGATGATGCGCTCGATATTCCTCATGAGAAATATTTTTGATAGGATAATGACCAAGTACATGCGTAAATTCCTGTGCCTGCGTTGTGAAGGCACTCGAAAGATAAATGAAAAGACATAAGTAGATAATATGCCTTTTTAAAGTCTTTTGCGAAATAAATCGGCTACAAAAATGATCCTCGCTTGAAACCATATTGCCATTTTAAACTAAATCCATCAATAAGCAAGTTGGAGGAACGCTATGAACGAAACATTACAACAGCATCATCAATCGCTTATACAAGATACGTGATTATTAATTATCAAAGTATAGATCAATGATAAAGCAGAACATTGTTTTAGTGCTAACACTTTAGTTCCCATAGCTATAAGAATGGTGCCGATCATCGATGAAATCGAACGCCTCGTATTTTTCACAACATCATCGTATCTGTTCACAACATTAATTTAGAAAGATCCTGCTGCCGTCCTACATTTACAGTGTAATTAAGTGTTAGTGTTTTCCCCAAACCGCACTATGAACTTGACTTAAAAAATACGAATAGCATACCAAGCCAAATTAGACCAAACCTGCTTAACAAAAACCCTGACCTTACGGTTGGGGTTTTAATTTTTAATACGCAGAGTCGAGCTAAAACCCAACTTTTTAGGTATTTCGTCGATCTAACCATACACTTTATCTGGTTTCACAACATCTTTTGGCCCTTTCACAACATTTATTTAGCATTCTATTTTCCGAAAACTACATTCACGCTGTATTTGAGATTTAGTGTTTGTAGTCCCAAAGTAATGTACTTGACCTGATAATAAGTATTTGCATGTTCCCGGATCTGTGCTTAACCTAAAAGTTCGATTTTATTAACTGTGCATCCAAATTGAAGAACGCCTACTTAACAAAAAAATCCCCGACCAAGTCGGGGATTTTTACTTTATAACATTATTTGTCTTTTTCCTATCTACCTTAAAAAGAGTAGTTAAGTCCGAACATCCAATAACTCTGTGTTTTCACATCCACGTTGTCGAAGGTTGGCGTTATCAGCGGAGGAGGGGTCTGTGCCAAGGCATTGGCCAATGACTCCTGTTTGTTGTTTCTCAGGCCAAATTCAAAACCAAGTCCGATCCCTTTCCATAAAGTATACCCGAACGAGTTGATCCAGGTCCAGTTAGACAGGTTGCTGCTCTTGTAGCTCTGAAAGGTCGAGAAATTGGTCTTGAAGTTTACCGCTCCCAATTTTTTGGTATAATCCACCACGATCTTTGCCCCCGCAGAGGATTCATAAACGGCATCTTCTTTGGCGAATACAAAGTTGTAATTCAATGGATGGATCACGACAACCATATCTGGGATGGGTGTCCAAGTGGCACCGACCCCTACATCCAAATAGCCCGGGTCGTTAAAATTGTTAATGATCGAACTTCGGTATTCCCCAAGGGCGGAGATCGCAAAATTGCTGTTTAGCTTGTATCCATATAGCGATACAATATTAAAGACATCCGTGGTCCCGTTAAAGCTTTCGCTGTCGGTGGCATCGTCTTTATTGTCCAATTTTACCCATTGCAAATTTATGTTCCCGGAATTTTTCCAGAAAAATTTCTCCTGGTCCAAATTGGCGAAGGCATTTACAGTGACCCCAATATTACCCGCATTATTGTTGGGTTTTCCTTGGCCGTACCAATTGCTAAAGCTAGAGATATTGGCACCTATGGTCCCGAAGGCCCCTTTTTTCCATCCAGGAATGGCATCGATTTGGGCCTGAAGGGCATCTACCCTACCTTGAATTGCCGCAATAGAGTCCTTTTTGGGGGCCTGTTCGGCTTTTAGTTCGTCTACGGTCTGCCCAAAAATTGCCGAAAAGGCAACCATAGACAAAGCCGTCATTAATACTTTCTTCATAATGTTAAGTGTTTAATTTTTGTTTATAGTGCCGCAAAGTTAATAATTGTTAACTAATAACAATTACGGTTATCAACAATTATGGTCTCTTGAACAAGGGCACCGAAGAGCAGGCTTCACCGTACATAAGCGATTTTACGACAGGTTGCAGTCTGGAGGTTATCCACAAAAAGGCATTGGGAGGAACAGGCTTTTTACTACAGCCTTTTATAATGACCATACGATCCTTAAATTCGGAAATATCCAAATTTTGAATAATGTCGTGATACAGTAAAGTTTCTAATTGTACCAAATCGCCCTGCACCACCTGCGCGGCATAGGGTTGTAGTTTAGTGGTCAAAAGCATGAAGGCCCATCCTGGAACAATTGCATCGCTGGAGCAATGCAGGGCCACGTAGGCATCTTGGTAGGTTTCCCAATCGTGCTGCTCCGCCAAGGCCCTAAAATCCTTTTCCCTTAAAATCAAACCTTCGAACAACCAGTCCTTAATATCCAAGAGTACCCGCTTGCCCTTGGGATAATAATCCTCCAGGTTAAAAGTGACCAACTTGCTGTTGGCGACACGGTTTACTATGGGTTGCTCGTTCGTTGACATACTTTTCCGGGTTCTAATGATGGTCGATGAAAAGCTAAATAGGGGTAAAGGTCTTAGGTCTTAGGTCTTAGGTCTTAGGTCTTAGGTCTTAGGTCTTAGGTCTTAGGTATAAAATATTCAAATTAGGAGTTGAAATGACCGCCCC
>JBBKWR010000173.1:0-7412 GCA_037969055.1 Flavobacteriaceae bacterium
GAAAAGATGGAGATACCTTCTATTTATTTTGCACATAAACGCAAGGTGTTCTTACGCGATGGATTGATTTGGTCGCACTCCGATTACGTATACCAAGAGGATGATGAGGAAGTGCTGGAACGAATGGTTCGCTTTAGGACGGTTGGGGACATGAGCTGCACCGCTGCAGTTTTTTCAGAAGCCATAGATATTGAATCGGTAGTCCAAGAAATAAGGGACTCCACCATTTCGGAAAGGGGTGCCCGAATCGATGACAAACGTTCAGAGGCCGCCATGGAAAAGCGGAAACAACAAGGCTATTTTTAAAAATCGATATCAGTTTATCGTTGTCGGTAGAGCGTTTGAAGGCCTTAACGCCATCAATGATCGACCCACAACCAACAATAATAAAGAATGGAAGTACTAAAAATTGCAACGGCAGGAAGTGTTGATGATGGGAAAAGCACCCTTATTGGTAGGCTGCTTTATGACACCAGATCACTGACCAAGGACAAGTTGGAGGCCATTGAAAAGACCAGTAAGCAAAAGGGATATGACTATTTGGACTTCTCCTTGGCGACCGATGGTCTGGTGGCCGAACGAGAGCAGGGAATAACCATAGATGTGGCCCATATTTATTTTTCGACCACGACCAAAAGTTATATCATTGCCGACACTCCTGGTCATGTTGAATACACACGCAACATGGTTACAGGGGCCTCTACTTCGCAGGTGGCCATAATTTTGATTGATGCCCGAAAAGGGGTCATCGAACAAACGAACCGTCACTTTTTTATCAATAACCTTCTGCGGATCAAAGATGTGGTAGTGGCCATCAATAAAATGGATCTTGTAGATTTTTCCGAAACTCGCTATAAGGAAATAAAGGCCGATTTTGAAGCCCTGATGGCGAAGCGGGATTATCAAGAACAGACGATTACCTTTATACCCGTAAGTGCCCTGAAAGGTGATAACGTAGTGAACCGATCCAAACAGACACCTTGGTATTCCGGCCAGACCCTTCTGCAGCACTTGGAAGGAGTGCAGCGAAAGGATTACTATAACATAGGAACCCCAAGATTTCCAGTGCAGTATGTCATCCGCCCAAAAACAGAAGACCACCATGATTTCAGGGGTTTTGCTGGAAAGGTATACGGAGGGGAACTGAGCGTGGGAGATGAGGTAGTCGCCCTGCCTTCCCAAACCAGATCAAAGATCAAAGAAATATATTTTTACGACAAAAAGTACCATACCGCATCCAGAAGGTCTTCAGTTACAATTACCTTGGAAGACGAAATTAATTTGAGTAGGGGCGATATGTTGGTGAAATTGGGCGATTTGCCCAGTATCGACAAACAATTTACCGCTACCATATCCTGGATGGATTCACAGGAGCTGGCTCCAGGTAATAAATATGTCGTGCAGCACGGGGTCAACAAGGTAATGGCTAAAGTGGAGCAAATCCACCATAAAATCTATCCAGACTATTCTGGGGTTGATACTGAAGTTGAAGCTTTGGGCATAAACGATATAGCTGAAGTTACTTTTAAATTGAACAAACCCATTTTTTTTGATTCATTTAAGGCGCACCGCACCAACGGTTCCTTTATTTTGATAGACACACAATCAAACAATACGGTAGGGGCAGGATTCATTCGTTAATGGATACTGAATGGTTTCACTCCTTTTATAGGAGCAATGGGAGCGAGTGTTGAAATCAAATAACTCTATAAAACCGATAGGCAATATAGATAGAAGGTCCGATCATCAATAAATGGACTCGAATTTTAAAAACAGGATATGCAAAGTTTTAGAACAGAAATAGAAAATCCGATCGTCGAAAAAGACATCCTGGAATTGGAGGCCAAAATCAGGCAGTTCAAGGAAGGAAATCTGGACGAGGAAAAATTCAGAAGCCTGCGATTGGCAAGGGGCGTCTATGGCCAACGCCAAGAAGGGGTCCAAATGATCCGTATAAAATTGCCCTATGGAAAGGTTACTTCCAACCAGTTACGCCGCATTTCGGATGTGGCGGACGAATATTCCACCGGACGTTTGCACATTACCACCAGACAGGATATACAAATACACTACGTTGACCTAGATCGTACCCCTGAACTTTGGGCACAGTTGGAAAAAGATGAGGTGACCCTCAGGGAAGCCTGTGGTAATACGGTGAGAAACGTGACCGCCAGTGAAACGGCAGGAATCGATATCGATGAGCCTTTCGATGTTTCGCCCTATGCCGATGCCGTGTTCAAGTATTTTTTGCGCAATCCGATTGGCCAGGAAATGGGAAGAAAATTCAAAGTTTCCTTTTCTGCCAGCGATGCCGATACGGGCCTTTCCTACATGCACGACCTGGGCTTTATCGCCAAGATCGAAAATGGGGTCCCCGGTTTTAAAGTATTATTGGGCGGGGGACTGGGTTCCCAACCACGACATGCGGATGAATTGTATTCCTATTTGCCAGCAGACCGAATTATTCCAATGATGGAAGGGGTCATCCGGGTATTTGATAGATACGGGGAACGTAAGAGTAGGGCGAAAGCACGGATGAAATTTTTGCTGAAGGATCTTGGTTTGGAAGGTTTTAAACAACTTTTAGAACAGGAACGAACGGCGGTGCCTTTTACCTCGTTTGCCATAGATGCAGCGTCCTATCCGAAGATAAAGATTGCCGAAGTTGAAACGCCGCATATTGAGATCAAAGACCCGCTGGCCTTCGAAAATTGGAAATCGACCAATCTGATCCCACAAAAACAAAAGGGCTATGTGGCGATAGGCGTAAAAGTGCTATTGGGGGATTTTTATACCGATAAGGCCAGGCTTTTGGCAAATATTGTGGAAAAATATGCAGCTGCCGAGCTACGGTTGACACTGCGCCAGAATATTGTAATTCCCCATGTGAAAGAAGACTTGATTCCACTTTTCTATAACGAATTGGTTGAACTGGGCCTCGCCGATGCGGGGTATAATAAGGCGTTGGATATCACGGCATGTCCGGGAACCGACACCTGTAATTTGGGGATTTCCAGTAGTACCGGGATTGCCGCCGAACTTGAAAGGGTCATAAAGGCAGAATACCCGCAATACATCAGCAATCCGGATGTCGTCATCAAAATAAGTGGCTGTATGAACGCTTGCGGTCAACATAATATGGCCGACATCGGGTTTCAAGGGATGAGCATCCGCACAAAGGATAAATTGGTTGCTCCCGCACTTCAGGTACTTGTTGGGGGCGCCAATTTTGGGAACGGAAAAGGACGCTTTGCCAATAAGGTGATCAAAGTGCCCAGCAAAAGAGGGCCTGAGGCGTTGAGATTGATTTTGAACGATTTTGATCAGCATGGCCATGGAAGCTCATTTGCCGAATATTATGCCCTACGCGGGGAACATTACTTTTACGATTTTCTAAAACCGTTGGCCGATATCGAAAACCTTACCCATGACGATTTTATCGATTGGGGGAATACCGAAAAATATGTGCAGGCGATAGGGGTTGGTGAGTGTGCGGGAGTGGTCATCGATTTGATCGCTACGTTGCTGTTCGAGAGCGAGGAAAAAATTCAAAACGCGGAGGAAAACCTGGCCGCAGGCAAGTGGGCGGCAAGCATATATCATTCCTATTCCGCTATGGTCAACACTGCCAAGGCGTTGCTCACTGCCGAAGACACAAAGACCAATACCCATGCAAGCATCATCACAGATTTTGATGAAAAATTTGTCACGACGGGTAGGATTGCCATAAAGCCAGCATTCGAAGGTGTGGTGTTACAAATGAACCGAAATGCCCCTTCGGAATCTTTTGCCAAAAGTTATTTGGAAGATGCCAAAGGATTTTTGAAAACAGTTGAGTCCTATAGAAAATTGGAATTGGCCCATGTATAAAGAAGCAAAATTAACGGTAGTTGGCGCAGGCCCAGGGGATATAGAATTGATTACCCTTAAAGCGATCAAGGCACTACAAAGTGCCGATGTCGTACTTTACGATGCTTTGGTAGACGCTGCCCTATTGCAATATGCCCCAGAAGCGGAACATATTTTTGTAGGTAAGCGAAAGGGATGCTACCATTTCCAACAGGAACAAATCAATGAGTTGATCGTGGGCAGGGCGTTATCCCATGGACATGTAGTGCGACTAAAAGGCGGGGATCCTTTTGTATTCGGAAGGGGTGCCGAAGAGATGGAATACGCCGCTGGCCACGGTCTGGAAGTTGCAATGGTACCTGGAATTTCTTCGTCCCTATCGGTGGCCGCTACACAGCATATTCCTGTTACAAAAAGAGGTTCTGCCGAAAGCTTTTGGGTGATCACCGGCACCACCAAAGAACACCAATTGTCTAATGATATTGAGTTGGCCGCCAAATCGAACGCCACTGTGGTCATTTTAATGGGAATGGGAAAATTACCGCAAATTGTGACCCTATTCAAGAAAGCGGGAAAATCGGATATGCCGATCGGCATCATTCAGAACGGGACCCTCCATAACGAAAAAGTGGGCATCGGCACCATCGCTACCATCGAAGTAGAGGTTCAAAAACAAGGGTTGGCAAATCCAGCCATCATCATCATAGGGGAAGTAGTCCGGCACCGGGAACAGTTATTGCGACTGCAACAAAAGCATTCAGAACAATTCGCAGACCATGTCACGAAATAATTTATATCCGGTATTCCTCAAAACGGATAACCTCCACATCTTGATTGTGGGCGGGGGCCACGTGGCGGAGGAAAAATTACGCTTTTTGGGCAAATCGAGTCCGGATGCCAAGGTAACCATGGTGGCACCGATGTTCAGGGAGGAGACCTTAAAATTGGCACAAAAATACGATGTCACCATTATCAAAGACCTATACCACCAAAAATATTTACAAGGCAAACATATGGTCATTGCCACGACTGATATTCCGGCCGTTAATATTGAAGTTTACAACCATTGTCGGACGATTGACAAGTTGGTGAATGTGGCCGACAATCCACCCTATTGCGATTTTTATATGGGGGGTATCGTTACCAAGGGCAATGTAAAGGTGGCCATCAGTACCAACGGGCAATCTCCGACCACCGCGAAGCGGTTAAGACAATTTTTTGAAGAGGTCATCCCGGAGGATATCGACGAAATGGTGCAAAACCTTAACAAATATCGAAAAACGATAAAAGGAAATTTTGAGCAAAAAGTTGTAAAAATGAACGAAATCACTCAAAAATTGATTGAAAAAGTATAAAAAAGAGTAAAAAATGATCAAAACAGATATTATTATAATAGGAGCGGGCCCCACGGGACTGTTTACCGTATTCGAAGCGGGATTACTAAAATTAAAGACCCATTTAATTGACGCTTTACCAGAACCCGGGGGGCAATGTGCAGAAATTTATCCAAAAAAACCCATTTACGATATTCCGGCGTTCACGGAAATCCTGGCCGGGGATTTGGTAAGGAACTTAATGGATCAGATAAAGCCATTTGAGCCAGGTTTTACCCTTGGGGAAAGGGCAGAAACGCTCGATAAGTTGGAAGATGGCACCTTTGTAGTGACCACCAACAAGGGCACCAAGCACCATGCGCCCGTAGTGGTCATCGCAGGAGGTTTGGGTTCTTTTGAGCCCCGTAAACCTCCCATTGCGAACCTCCAAGATTTTGAGGATAAAGGGGTGGTCTATATGATCAAGGATCCTGAGGTTTACCGCAATAAAAAAGTGGTCATTTCCGGGGGTGGGGATTCTGCCTTGGATTGGGCCATCTTTTTAGCGGATGTGGCTTCCGAGGTATATTTGGTACACCGGAGAAATGAATTCAGGGGCGCCCTAGACTCGGTAGAAAAGGCCGCTGTACAGGCCAAATTGGGAAAAATAAAGCTGATCACGGAAGCAGAAGTGACCAGATTGTACGGCGATGAGCATCTTGAGGCCGTAGTTGTAAAACACAACCATCCTGAAAAAGGGGAGACCTACGTTGAAACCGATTATTTTATACCCCTATTTGGACTTTCGCCAAAACTCGGCCCAATTGGGGATTGGGGTCTGGACATTGAAAAAAACGCAATTAAGGTAAACAATGCCAAAGACTATCAGACCAATATACCAGGCGTTTTCGCAATTGGTGATGTGAATACCTATGAAGGCAAGCTCAAGCTGATCCTGTCCGGTTTCCACGAGGCCGCGGTCATGTGCCAATACGCCTACCAACTCATTAATCCCGGGAAGCGCTATGTCATGAAGTATACCACCGTTGGCGGCGTCGAAGGTTTTGATGGGAGCAAAAAGGAAGCCAAAAAAGAAGTGGTACAGAGCATTGCATAAGTGCTTTGATAAGAATTAGCAGATATACCTCCATCGACCGCAAGGCTTTGGAGGTTTCTTCATTATAGTGCGACAAGTCAGATTGGTCGTAAAAACTGGATACTTTCCTTGCTTTTAACGTGACTGTGCCTTTACTTTGCACTAGTTCTTTCGCAGGCTGAATTGTTATCAAGAAAGGTGGAGGGATTAGACCCTTTGAAGCCTTAGCAACCCTTTTTCGGATTATGTTCGTAGAAAGAAGGTGCTACATTCTATCACACCGTAGGTGTGGCAGATAACCATAATTTAGGTTTTTCTTCCTTACTTGATATCCTTTTACTTCCTGCCCATCGTTTTCACTTTGGGTTAAATGTATTTGTATGGTTCGCGGAGATAATAATGAAAGCATTGATGAAGAATATCTATAAGGAGTTACAAGAACGTATTTTGGTACTGGACGGGGCCATGGGCACCATGTTACAACGTCACAAGTTTACCGAGGCAGATTTCCGAGGGGAAAGATTTAAAGATTGGCCATCCCCTTTGCAGGGCAATAATGATTTATTGTCATTGACCCAACCCAAGGCAATTGCCGATGTGCACCGTAAGTATTTTGAAGCAGGGGCCGATATCGTGGAGACCAATACCTTTTCGGGCACGACCATTGCCATGGCCGATTACCACATGGAAGAATTGGTCTATGAATTAAATTTTGAGTCGGCAAAAATTGCCAAGCAAGTGGCGGATGAGTTTACGGCCAAAGAACCCCATAAACCCCGTTTTGTAGCGGGTAGCATTGGACCAACCAACAAAACTGCAAGCATGTCGCCCGATGTAAACGATCCTGGCTTCAGGGCCGTCTCGTTCAATGAGCTACGCATTGCCTATAAACAGCAGGTGGAAGCCTTATTGGATGGTGGTGCGGACATTCTTCTGGTAGAGACCATTTTTGATACCCTTAATGCCAAAGCAGCCCTTTTTGCGATCGAGGAGGTCAAGGAAGAACGAATGATCGAGGTGCCCATCATGGTGAGCGGTACCATTACGGATGCTTCGGGAAGGACCTTGTCCGGGCAGACGGCAGAGGCTTTTTTGATTTCCATATCACACATTCCAATTTTATCGGTAGGCTTTAATTGTGCCTTGGGAGCATC
>JBBKWR010000174.1:0-6636 GCA_037969055.1 Flavobacteriaceae bacterium
GCCACTTACATACAACAATGTAATAGCATCGTCTTTGATGTCGTGCTTATGTGACTAAGATACGATATTAGTGAAATCAAGCTTCAGGCTGCTATTTTAAACAATCCTTTATTTGAACTTTCATCCTCATAAATATACAGATAAAACAGTCCCTTAAAACGGCCGTTTTTTCATTCCTTCAATTCATTCTTCCACCCCCCCTCTTTTCATATTTTTAATTATATATGAGTATGTAGGTCAGGGTATGGAAAACTGGGGTAAGTTTCGTTTCAAATCAGCCGTTTCTTATGTGTTAGAGTTGTTTTCGTGGCAAATGACACTTAGGTGACACCTAAATGTCGTATAAATTGCAAAAGGATATCGGTAGCTTTGTACCAACAAAATCTTATATAGATGCAAAACAAATCCATAGGAAAACACCTTATCTATCAAAGAAAACTAAAAGGCTATTCACAACAGCAGCTATCCGAGAAAACGGAGGTAACCGTACGCACTATCCAACGCATTGAAAAGGGCGAGGTTCATCCTCATTTGCAGACAATAAAGCTATTGGCAACTGCCTTGGATATTGACATGAATGACCTGCTGCCACTTGAAAATCCCAGGGAAGAGACCCTACAAAAGAAATGGCTCCTATTGCTTCACGCAACGCCCATCCTCGGCTTTGTTCTGCCCTTGTGCAACGTACTCTTTCCGCTGTTTCTATGGATTCACAAAAGAGAGGACAATCCTATTTATGACAGGCACGGAGTCAAGGTCATCAACTTTCAGATTACGGCATTGATACTTTATGCACTATCTTTTGTGGCCTTGCTAACGGTCGAGAAATGGGGGTTTCTTTTTTTCATAGCTGTAGTTCCCCTATGTGTATTGATTGTCTTGGGGAATATCGTCTATGCGGTCAAAGCCCACAAATGCTATTATCCTCTGTCCATACCATTTCTAAGGGCCAAAACAAACGCTCCGGCAAAAGCGATTTTGTTATTGTTCGCTGGGATGGCTTCGTTTAATTGTTCCTCCCAAGGGATTGAAATAGTGGCACGTTTGGACGGCACAACCATTTCAAAAGATTCGCTTACCTCTAAAATCGACCAGCTGATGGCAGATGCCCAAGTGTGCGGTATGGCCGTAACGGTATTTAATGATAGCTCTCCAGTATTCCAAAAAACGTTTGGCTATAAGGATTATCCCAAAAAATTACCCTTGACCGATTCCACCAATATCTATGGTGCTTCTTTGAGCAAAGCGGTGTTCAGCGTACTGGTGATGGACTTGGTGGAAGAAGGTGTAATCGATTTGGATACCCCGCTCGAATCCTATCTACCCAAGAAAATCTACGAGTACGAACCCCGGACCCGTTGGCACGATGATTTTACTGCTCTGAAAGAGGATAGCCTGTACCACAAAATAACGGCCAGAATGTGCCTTTCACATACCACGGGCTTTGCCAACTGGCGATGGGACGAACCGGATAACAAATTAAGGGTACATGGGGAGCCCGGTGCTAAATACGACTATTCCGGTGAGGGTTTTGTATATCTGCAAGTGGTTTTGGAAAAACTCACAGGGACGGGCTTGCAGGAGCTTGCGGATGAGCGAATATTCAAACCTTTGGGAATGCACAATTCCGCATATGAATGGAAAGCGCGTTTTGATAAAGACTTTGCCTTTGGGCATAACAAGGAGAGCGAGAAATATAAAAAGGATATCGATAATGAACCACGTAGTGGAAGCACCTTAGAAACCACCGCCTCGGATTATACCAAATTTTTGCAGGCCGTGCTCAGAAAGCAACTGATTTCAGAAACTGCGTACAAAGAACTTTTCAGTCCCCAGATCAGATTGAAATCGCTTACCCAATTCTACGAGGGTTCCAATATAATGACCGATAAGTACGACCACCTTAACTTAAGCTATGGATTAGGTTGGGGCTATCTGGAAACACCTTATGGAAAAGGCGTCTTTAAAGAAGGCCACGGTAATGGCTTTCAGCACTATTCCATTCTGTTTCCAGAAGCAGGAAAAGGAATTATGATTATGACCAATAGCGATAATGCCGAAAGTATTTTTAAGGAACTTTTGGAAGTTGCCATTAAAGATGTCTATACTCCATGGGAATGGGAAAATTATATTCCATACATTAAAAGTTAAGGCATTCTTTGAATTAGATCCTTTATTTGAACTTTGGTCACTCTTAAAACTAGTGTACAGTATTATGTAGGTCATAAATTCCACTAGTTTTTCTCAGGCTTGCTTAAAACTACCCTCATAGTTGGGTTACATACGTAATTAATTGCTTTAATTTTTAAAGCTTAGGCGATTGTAAAAAAGTCAAAAGATCAGCCATTTCCTGTTGGTTCATACTTTCTTCCAAACCCTCTAGCATGTATGAGGTTCCCAATGATTCAAGGCTTTCAATATCCTCTTTTTTTATTGTTTTGGTAACGCCACCATTCATTCGTAAACCGATTTCATTATCCGTTTCCCTATAAATTAAACCTGTAAATATAGTACCATTATTAGTAGTTAATTTATGGTTCAAATACGCTGTATTGACCGCAGCGTTGGGATCCAAGATGTCATATAGCAAAGTCTCCTTGCTCTTTCTGTGTATTTCAGTGAGTGTGGGTCCTACCTCTACGCCAAGCTTATCATACATATGACAGCTGGCACATACCCTACTAAAGACATCCCTGCCCATTACTGCATTACCCTTGAGTGTCAAGGCAGGCCTCATGTTCTCAATAGCTTCTTTTCTTTGCACTACACCAGCATCCGAGAAAAGCGCCTCTGCACGTTTTCTAAGGGCGTCATCTTTTGAAAAAAGCAACACCCTTCTTCTTTCCAGGTCAAGGTTGAATTCTCCAAGATTCACTTGGCCATTCTCCATTGCTGATAGCAATAGGTCATGATTATACGATTTGTACAGTAATATATCGGTGGCCTCTTTACGGGCTTCAGGCCCTAAGGTCTTCCAGTGTTCTAACAGTTTAGGTGCAATGGTGTGTTTGTTCGAGTTTTGTAGTTGAATAAGGGCTTCCTTTTGAAGCACCAACGGCATTTTACTATCTAACATTTGATATAATAATTGCTCTCGTTTGTCAAATTCATCCAAGCCAATCAATTGGAGATCTGCAAGTCTCTGTTTTGCTGTATTATCACCGTTTAGAACCGAAGCAGCAGCTTTTCTTAATAAAGATCCTATCTTAGAAGATGGTGTCAGACCCGACGCTTGTCTTAGTTTTCCAGAAGCATTAATTAATGAGGTATTTCCCTCTTTTTCAATGAATTCCAAGGCCAACTCCATTTCTTGGGCGCCATTGGGATCTGATTTTGAGTGGGTTCCTCTTTGCCACCCTCTAGATAGTGCATCAAGAATGTGAGTAGCATAACCAAGATCGAGCTCGTTTTTATTTATTTCACCTATTAAAAAAGCAGTTTGATGATGATTCAGTTTATTACCAACCAATTCGGCCAAAATTTCAACCACCTGAAAGTTGCTGTTTGCGATATTATTGCTGTTGACCAATTGGGTTTGAATAAAAGTTACGGGCTGTCTTTGGAGCCCGCTGGCAATAGCTCTGATAGACCAAATATCATTTTCATTTTTGGCAAGTTGGTCGGTTAAGGCTTTTAAGATCTCTTCTTTATAGTCTTGATAATTTTTATCATTCAGTGTACCCAATGTAAGAGCCGCTTGCATGCTTACACTTGCATCTTCATCTTTGGTCAATTCTAAAATAGTATCTATCAAAGAGGCATTTTTATTAAGTCTTGTTTCCGCTATTTTAATGGCGTTCTCCCTAATATTACTCGATTCATCGGTCAATCCTTCCATTAATAGTGATATGGTTAATTCATTTAAACCTTCCAATGTCCATAGGCTATGAAGCCTTGCTAATGGATTTTCAGAATTTTTAAGTTGGGCTATAAGATGGGGAGTGGCGTCTTTAAGCTTATTAGTTACCAATAGACGTTGTACAGTGATGCGTTCCCATTGTGTTTTACCTTTCAAAGATGCTACCAATGATCTTGGATCTTTAACTGACAATATTTTGGTTGGTGGAGGCGAATAATTTTTTGGGGTAATTCGATAAATTCTACCTTTCTCCTTACCCGAATCAAGGTCCATACTAACCTCCAATTCATCTGGAATCCATTCCGGATGCTCAATTACCTCTCTATGCATATCAATGACATATAAAGCCCCATCTGGCCCAACAGCCATATTTACCGGTCTAAAGGAACGATCTTTAGACGCCAAAAACTCAAGCTTGTCTTGTAATCTCGAAGCTTCAAAGGAAGTGCCATTCTTTGAAAGGATGTCGACATGTATTAGGTTCAAAACACAGTCGGCCACAAAAATGCACGAATCAAATTGCTTTGGAAAAATTCCTCCGTTATAAAAGGTAATACCTGAACTACCTGAAATATAACCGGATTGCTCGGGGTGGTTCAACCTAGTTACTTGTTCTCCGATTGGATAGATTCTCGATGATCCATTTTCCTCATGATTGGAAATATTCACCAAAGCGTTCGAGGGGTTTCCAGGAAGGTTTTCAGTATATCGGTCTTCAAAAACCAGCTGCGATATATGCTTTGTATTATGGGTTTCGAAAAGATGCCCCCATTGGTCGAAGCTTATCTTAAACCCTCCGGATGATTGACCCACTCTGGCCAATTGTTCCGTTTCGAGATTAATACGCAGATCCCCATTTCTAAGATCTAATACATTTTCTGGCTTTGTAATAAAATAAGGTTTGCCCGAGTTTCCGCCATTGGCCGCATATATCCAGTTATCCAGGCCGTAAGCAAGGCCATTAAAATTATGTTGAAGATTGTCATTGCTGAATCCGTCCATTATAATTTTCCGCTCATCTGCAATTCCATCCTTATTCGTATCGATCAACCATAACAGTTTTGGCGGCGATGCAACCAAAAATCCTTCAAGGTAGGGTTCAAACGATGTGGCCACCCCTAAATCATTAGCATAGACCAATCTTTTGTCGTAAATACCATCGTCATCTTCATCTTTTAGCATTACCAAACGACTTTCTGCATCTCCCAAGGGGTATCCTGGCATTTCCAAAACGAAGGCGTCACCATTTTCATCGAACTTCATCTCGACCGGGTCAAATACTAGAGGTTCTGAAGCAACCAGATCTAAATTAAAATCAGGATGTATTACGAAGCTATCGAGAAGATCCGTATTCTTTCTATCGCAGGATAGTATAAAAAGCAGTAGGTGGAGATAGACAAAAATTAGTTTTGCTCGATTCATAAAAAATAATTGAAAGTGTTGGCAAAAAATCGCTGTTCTAATTTAGGTTTTTAGTGCTTCTGCAGGCGCTATAAAAATTTACTTTACGAATTGGTACTTCGTTATTTGTAACTATCTAAAAACCTATAAACCCCTTTGACTTTTGATATATGCCGAAATTTCACCGACGGGCGCTACCCATATTTTGTTTGCCGGATCCATGAGATAGGGCAATAGTTTTTTAAGCATTTTAACTTCGGTCGTTTGGGTGTTTTTCGCACCAATGTCATGCCCGGCCAATACCAGCCATAAGCCATCTTCTTGGGCCTGTTCAATTAGTGCTTTAATTTCTTTGCTATTTTTACCGTCCATTTCCACTCCAGTTAGTTGGGCGAGGTCGCAAAAAACCGGATCATTAGCTGCTTCATCAAGCCAAGTTCTACCCGAGGAAAATTGTTCTGAAATAAGAGGTACATAGCTCTTGGTCTTTAGGCCGCGACCCACGAATGTTTGTCCGCATGGGTAGGCGAATTCTGAGGGCATGACCCCAAGTAATTCCTGAAGTTTTTCGTTGGCCTTGGTTAACTCTGTTTCCATTTGAGATAAGCTATAGTCTTCAAGTGCTTTGTCTCTTGCCCACAAAAAGTTTCCTGAACAGGGGTGTACCAAAGAATGATTCCCGATTTCATGTCCGTTGCTAACTGCTTTTTGCCAATCCTTCAATTTCTGTTCAACCGCGGATGGAATGACGTAAAAAGTAGCTTTTACCCCATGCTGATCCAAAAGAGGCGTACCTATAGAAACCTGACTTTCTCTTCCGTCATCCCATGTTAGGCTTACTGCCATTGTTTTCCCATTTGGCCAGGCAAAGGTTTCGGGCTCTTGGGCAAAAGCAATAGCGGTACAGCACGTAAACAGTGCCAGAAGGGCAGTTTTCAAAACTCCAATATGAGTTGTCTTCATTTCGATTATTTTTTCGGGTCACCAGTACTTTTGCCATTCCTTGGGCCATGCATCAGGGCCCAACTAACAAGCTTGGTAAATGACCTCGCCGCTTTTTTGTTCAAAAAGATACGATTTGATTCAATTCAATGGTATTTATCTATTAGAAAAGCCATCGTTTATTTGAACTTTAGAGAATTGGACTAAGGCTTTTCGCTTGGTTAAATTAAGGTTATTATTCCACTTTTAAACAATTCAGGTTAACGGGAGGAGGTCACTTCATAATTAAGCTGCTTTATGCAAAAGATTGCCATCAAAACGTTTAAACTGACCAATAACACAAAACTGCTTTCAAATTGGCATGCAAAAATTGACATTTGCCATTATGATATTTGATTTGGTTAGAAAATTCTTGCTAGCGGATTGTTCGACAT
>JBBKWR010000175.1:0-3640 GCA_037969055.1 Flavobacteriaceae bacterium
GAACTTGGCAAGAACATCCGAATCCAAAACCGCAAGGATATTTTTGGTAACGGTAACGAACCCACGAAAATCGATACCGAAAGCAAACAGTTCAAATTGGAAGTCCAAAAAGTGATAAAAGAGGCATTGACCACATCCTATCTGAAATCCCCAAGACCGGACGGACTGCTCTCGGAACATATCCTGGCCATGAAATTCGAAGATATCGTTCCAATCTTGACGGCCTCAAAAAAACATCATTTCTTGGAACGTTATATCCCAAGAAATCAAAGGACGGAATTCAGGAAAGCGATAGAAAATGCCTTTCCAATAGTCAAGGAAAGGTTGTACGAACTGGAAACGAAAAAGGAAAAGGAAACATTGGAAAACAAATTCAAGCTCATCGGGAAGCTATTGAGAAAAAGTGTTTTCGATGTAGGCACCAAGCAAGGAAGCGTTCGTCTATTGTTCCAATCCTTGGGCGTAAAATACCATGACAACAAGTTGTCCTTCACCGATTCCAACAGGCATACGGTTCCCGTTCCTTTGGGGCACTTGTCCTTCCCCAAAGATATGGAGAGATATGTATCAAATGGCTTTATCCGTCAGAACCACTTGATGCTGGAAATATTATCGGAGCAGTCCTCCGAAAACAGTCCCAAACTATCGGCATCTGCCATTTTCCTACCAATGATATTTCCGAATCTTTACGAAAAAATGAATCCCGTTTACAAACAGCAATATGAAAAAGTCGCCTTGGCTTCCTATGTAAAGAATGCGGAACGGATGCATGCCCCTTTTGAAAAGTCCCCGAAGGACTATATCGCCCTTTTCAATGCCAAAGGGTTCTATTTCGTAAAGGGAGAAAAAGGTTTCGAGGCCAGATCCATTTATACGGACAACAGGACTAGTTGCCCATTACCAAAAAGGACGAGCCAATATTTGAGTTCAATTCCCGATCTGACCACGGCGTTGAATAAACAAGAACCCGTCATCCAAGGGTTGGTTAAAGATGGAAGGAACAACCTTAAAAACCTATGGGCGGGTCATCTCATGGAAAGGGGAGTCTACGACAAATTCGCCTTTATGCTGACAAACGAAAGAACCTACCCGAACCTGCATAGGGAGATCGTGCAGCATCATATGGACAATGGGCTTGAGAAAAGTATAACCGAATTGGTGGCACGAAGAACGAACGTCCAACAGAATAGACTGTTACGGAAGGGCGTTTATGCCATCAGTTCGTTATTGGGAAGTAGTAGTAGCTCGGAAGAGATGTTCAACGGTTTCAAGGACGAGTTCACGGATTTTACAAAATTTAAGGGGAAAGGCAAAGGTATGGGGATGTCGTGGTAAAATTCAAATGGGTGCTTTTGGACAGGGAATCTTGCGCCCTGAAGGGCGCTTTTTTGTGGATAGGGGGAGAAAAGATATGGTGTGCCAAGCCATGGTCGGTTTGCGCCCTAACGGATTTTTGCTTGACGCTTACCTATCGGGACGCTACAAAAATCCATCAGGAACCATGCGCAGTTAAGGTTATGGTAAGATTTGGAGTTGGGCGGAAAATTATTCCGAGGGATTTGATTTGGGGTTTAGCGGCCCATAGTTACTTCGGTGCAACCTGCCATATAATGAATCCGCATAATTTTCGATATCCCTTACCGTTCAACTGGAAGAATGAAACATTCAGTAATTACCTATACTCTGATCAAAATATGACCAAAATGTTTTACCTATGTTTTACCCAATCAATAAAAAAAGCCTCTCAGTTTCCTGAAAGGCTTGATTTTCCTAGTAGCGGGAACAGGACTCGAACCTGTGACCTTCGGGTTATGAGCCCGACGAGCTACCTACTGCTCTATCCCGCGATGTATTTTTGGTGGATGTCACGTATCATCCTAATTTTTTCAGGATTACCTAATTAATTTAGGGCCCTTGCCCTCCGTAGCGGTGCCAAAGGCAGCGCGAAGGAGGGCAAAGATACAACAGATTCTTGGGTTTATCAAAACTTGTCAAGGAATAATTTTTATAGCGGTTTTCGGCGTAACGCCTTAAAATGTATACCTTCGGCCGGTAACATTGACTTATGGATGCCATTAATGATTTTCTGGGAGTGCTCATCTCCTATACCGAGTGGATCATGCTGTTTTTTGTCATAGGCGGCGGTTTATTTCTTGTCTTTTATTCCAGATTTATGCCCTATCGCTATTTTAGGCACGCCATAGCCATTACGGCCGGTAAATACGATGACCCCAACGATCCAGGGGAAGTTAGCCATTTACAGGCCCTTTCTTCGGCCGTCGCGGCCACTGTAGGACTAGGCAACATCTCTGGAGTGGCGATCGCCATCTATATGGGGGGCCCGGGAGTGGTCTTTTGGATTTGGGTTACCGCCCTGATCGGAATGTGTATTAAATTTTATTCCTGTAGCCTCGCAATCATGTACCGTGATAGCGATAGTGCCGGCAATCTCCAAGGCGGACCTATGTACTACATCATTAAAGGGATAGGGCCAAAAGCAAGACCGCTTGCCCAGTTTTTCTGCGTTGCCGGCCTGATCGGATTTTTAGGGGTATTCACCGTCAACCAGTTTACCCAAACCTTTTGGAACGTCGTAAAACCTAATGAAACCATCCTCAATATAGGTGAGTTTAATTGGAAACTGACCATCGGAATTGCCCTGTCCGTAATTACCTCTTTTGTAATTTTTGGCGGACTTAAAAAAATAGCCAAAGTGGCCACTGCAATTGTGCCCTTTATGGTGCTCCTTTATTTTGCCGCGGTGTTGGTCATAATGGTCATGAACCCAGGAGACATTCTTCCGGCCTTTGAGGTCATTTTCGCGGATGCCTTTACCCCAGGTGCCGCGCTGGGTGGCAGTGTCTCGGCATTGATCATCCTCGGGGTACGTAGGGCCATCTTTTCTAACGAGGCCGGTCTGGGTTCGGCACCGATGTACCACGGCCAGTCAAAGACCAAGGAACCTATACAAGAAGGCCTCGTGGCTATGTTGGGACCCTTTATCGATACTATCATCGTTTGTTCGCTCACCGCTTTGGTGATCATCATGAGCGGGGCCTATCTGGAAGCTGAAAGTAACGGAATCCTAATGACCCTGATCGCTTTCGAAAAATCGCTGTTCGGCTATGGCGATGTACTGCTCATGTTGATAGTGGCCGCCTTTGCACTTTCCACCTTATTTACCTATTCGTACTATGGCGTAAAGTGCCTCTCGTTTTTGACCAATGCCAAAATTGGGAAGTATTTCAATATTTATTATATCGCTACCATTACCTTTGCCGCAGTGGCGTCGGTAGACCTGGTAATCAATTTGATCGATCTGGCCTATGCGCTAATGTGCATTCCGAACATGATCGCGGTGCTCTACCTCGCACCCAGGGTCAATAGGGAAATGAAGATTTATTTTGCAAAAAAAGAATATAGTGACGCATAAAGCAGGCTTTGTAAATATTATTGGCAATCCCAATGTGGGAAAATCCACTTTGATGAATGCCTTTGTGGGTGAGAAACTTTCCATTATCACCTCCAAGGCCCAGACCACTAGGCACAGAATATTGGGTATTGTGAACGGGGAAGATTTTCAGATGATCCTGTCGGATACCCCGGGCATCATCAAACCCGCCTATGAACTGCAAAGCTC
>JBBKWR010000176.1:0-15114 GCA_037969055.1 Flavobacteriaceae bacterium
GAAATACACCTTGGTCGCTGAAAGTGAGGCAGATCTTAAGAGCGGAAAAATTTCTGTAAGTTCCCCAATCGGAAAAGGGCTGTTGGGTAAATCTGTGGGCGACACCGCCCAGATCGTTGTTCCTAACGGGACCTTGAAATTTAAGATTTTGGAAATACATAGAACCTAAAATATCACAATCGAAAAAGGCAGCAATGGCTTCAATATTTACTAAAATAATTAAAGGGGAAATTCCCTGTTACAAAATAGCAGAGGACGAAAATTACTTTGCGTTCTTGGATATTAACCCTAATGCCGCGGGACATACACTTTGTATTCCCAAGAAAGAGGTAGATAAGATCTTTGATCTGGATGATCAGACGTTTTTGGGGCTGATGGCGTTTTCCAAAAAAGTCGGAAAGGCCATTGCGGCATCTGTGCCTTGCAAACGAGTGGGGATTACCGTCATTGGATTAGAAGTGCCCCATGTACATGTACATCTTATCCCTTTAAACGAAATGAAAGAAGCCACCTTCTCGCACAAGGTGCATCTCACAAAAGCCGAATTTGCAGCTATTGCAAATAAGATCAGGGCTAAACTCGAATAATGCCTTCCTTAAACAGGTAAACGCCTGCACCTACTATCACTATTAAGAAAAGAATGAGGGCATAAAATAACCCTGTAAAATTAATGGAAGCTTTATCCGGGGCAACCATTTTCTGGTAATAACTAAACATGCGCTCAATATCATCCGTCCATTTGACGGGATATATATCAGACCCACATTTCTTACACGTTATTTGATGTGTCACTTCTCCTGTAATCCTATTGAATAATTTACTGTAAATGTGCTTTTGATAAAAAGTGAGCTTCAGTTCTTGGTTAAAACATTCCGGACAATTGTTCTGTAGGTCCGTTTCCTTAATAACTTCTAATTTTTTCTTTGACATGATTTGAAATTATGAATTCTACACCTTTCTATCCCTTAATATGTAATGATATTTGCATAATAGTCCCTTGTTTGCTGGAAGATAGCACTTTAACCTTACCGCTATGATATTCTTGCACTATTCTTTTGACCAATGAAAGGCCAAGACCCCAACCTCTTTTTTTTGAAGTAACCCCAGGATCAAAAATGGTTTGATAGTCGCTCTTGGGAATTCCGTGCCCGCTGTCAGAGACCAGGATATTTACAAAATGATGGTCTTTCACGATCTCAATTGCAATTTGACCCTTTCCCCTCATGGCGTCGATGCCATTTTTTACGAGATTTTCAATCGTCCATTGGTACAAAGAAGGATTAAGTAGTACGGTGGCATGGTCAACCTGTGTATGGAAGCTGAAATGCACCAATTTGGAACTCCTTAATTTGAGGTAATCGAAAGCATTTTTAGTTTCAAGTACAATGTCGTGTTCCGCTAATATAGGCAGGGAGCCAATTTTTGAAAATCGCTCGGTAATAGTCTCTAGGCGATCGATGTCCTTCTCGATTTCTTTCGTTATTTCCGGGTTTATATGCTCCGCCTTCAATAGTTCATTCCACCCTAATAGAGAAGATAGTGGTGTGCCGATCTGATGTGCGGTTTCCTTGGCCATACCTGCCCAAAGCTTATTCTGTTCAGATGCCTTGTTC
Organism: Flavobacteriaceae bacterium; assembly: GCA_037969055.1. GTDB lineage: Bacteria > Bacteroidota > Bacteroidia > Flavobacteriales > Flavobacteriaceae > Pelagihabitans. The sequence goes on from JBBKWR010000176.1 coordinate 1,614, forward strand.
GTTTTAAAGAAGAAGAAAATGACTGCTCCGAAAAGAAAAATAATGAGCAATAAAGCCAGGGGATAGTATTTTAGCTTATTCAGGACTTCAGAATTACCATAGTACAATGTGGCCAAATTTTCACCCTTATAGTCTATGTTTATCGGAATGTTTTCACTCTTAAATGTTTTCATCATATCGATGAGGTAAGTGGTATCCTTTGAAAATTCTTTGGCAATATTATGTGCCTTCATCGTGCCATCCCTATTGACCAAAATCATGGGAGTGGAAGTATTGTTCTGAAAGACCCTAAGTGGAAGGTTACCGGGATCTGCCTCGGTCGGCAAGGATTGAAATTCAGATTGGGCCGTGGCCCATATTTCCATTTTTAGGCGTTCCTCCTCCTTGAATTTTTTAAAGAAACTGTTCGTGTTCCAAAGAATAAGGCTCACGATAACAAAAGATGCTATCAGTAAAATAAGATTAGAAATTTTGTTTTTAGGATTGAAGTTCATCCATATTTTAGCTTGTACCAAAGATAACGCAAAATGCCTTTAAATATGATAGGGTAATATTGACTGACCTTATATAGGAAGTCAAATTTGTTATCTTTACTTCGTTATGCAAAAAATGCTATCAATCACACCTTCCGACGTTTCCACCGCCAAATTGCACGGGTATCTTTTAGGGGCGGTAGGGCCCAGACCTATTGCATTTGCGAGTACCCTAGATGCTACTGGAAGGGTCAATCTTTCGCCGTTCAGCTTTTTTAATGTGTTTAGCTCGCATCCACCCATAATGATATTCTCCCCAAATAGACGCGTACGGGACAATACCACCAAACATACACTAGACAACATTTTGGAGACCATGGAGGTGGTCATCAATATCGTGAAATATGACATGGTACAGCAAATGTCGTTGGCAAGTAGTGAATACCCTGAGGGTGTAAACGAATTTCAAAAAGCTGGCCTCTCCATGCTCAAATCAGACCTTGTAAAACCCTTTCGGGTAGCTGAATCGCCGATTCAGTTCGAATGTAAAGTGACAAAGGTGGAACCACTTGGAAAAGAAGGGGGAGCAGGAAACCTTATTTTTTCGGAAGTGGTCAAAATCCATATTGATGTTTCAATTTTGGATGAACAAGGAAACATCGATCAATACAAAATTGATCAGGTGGCACGTATGGGGGGCAATTGGTACAGCAGGGCAAATAAAGGCCTTTTCGAGGTTCCCAAACCACTTAATACCTTGGGCATCGGCGTAGACCGGATTCCCGACTTTATTCGCATGAGCAACACGCTTACTGGCAACGATTTGGGATTGCTTGGAAATGTATTGGCAATACCCAGCGAACAGGAGGTTGAAACATTTATAGCTGCTAATTTGAGCCTTCGTGCACTCGTTGATGGCAGCGAACGAAAGCAAGTGGAATTAAAGGCAAAGGAATATTTAGACCAATCGGATGTACTATCGGCCTGGAAGGTACTCTTGATGGATAAATCTATCCACCCTTAAAAGTGAAGGCTACTGGAAATCCTACGAAAAAGAAGGAAAGTATCTTGTACCTTCCGACATCACCCCTGAAATCATATTGCTTGATATGAATTGGATATTTATTTGATAACTTGCAAATGTTTTGTTAGGAGGATTATAGTAATAACCTTATTTTTATTGACCTAAAAATTTTAGAAGTCATATAATTCATAGTCATGGAAATAGAAGGAAAAGTAAAGATGATCGGGGAAACCCAAACCTTTGGAAACAACGGATTTAGAAAAAGGGAGTTGGTGATTACTACAGAAGAGCAATATCCACAGCATATTATGGTCGAGTTCGTTCAAGACAAGACCGATTTGTTAAATAATGTCAATATTGGCCAGCCCGTAAAAGTAAGTATCAACCTTAGGGGCCGAGAGTGGACCAACCCACAAGGCGAGGTTAAATACTTCAATTCAATTCAAGGTTGGAGAATAGAAAAAGTACAAGCAGAACAAACTTCAGGCGATATGCCGCCAATGCCCCCAATTGAGGCATTCGAACCAGTAGACAACCTTAATGAGGAAGACCATGATGATCTTCCGTTTTAGTTCTTCTTGGTTATAGCATAGCAAGGCCCATTTGATCAATAAATCGGATGGGTTTTTCATTTTAAGTACCTTTATATCACCAAGTGTAGCCCTTGAAAAAAGACAGGAAGCAATACCCAATGTTCTTTCTAACCGAACGGTTGGAATTCCCTCATGTAGAAAGTGCCAATGCAGAAGGACTTCTTGCGATTGGCGGGGACTTATCACCAAAACGATTGATGCTTGCCTACCACAATGGCATCTTTCCTTGGTTTAACGAAGATTCTTTGATCCTCTGGTGGAGTCCCGACCCGAGGATGGTGCTTTTTCCTAATAAAATTAAAATTTCCAAAAGCATGCGAAAGGTCTTGACCATGGATCGGTTTAGCCTCACAAAAAATAAATGTTTTGAAGCAGTACTCACTTGTTGCGCGTGCGTAAAAAGGGAAGGCCAACATGGCACTTGGATCACCACCGACATGAAAGACGCTTATCTGGACCTGCATCGCAAAGGTTTTGCCCATTCCTATGAAGTTTGGGAAGGTACTGAACTTGTTGGGGGGCTCTATGGAATCGATCTTGGAAACGTATTCTGTGGAGAAAGTATGTTCAGTAGGGTAGCCAATGCGTCCAAATTTGCATTTATTAAATTGGCCCAAGAATTGGAACAAAAAAGTTATAAATTGATCGATTGCCAACTTTATACCAACCATTTGGCAAGTTTGGGCGGGGAAGAAATGTCACGTAGGGACTTTATTAAAATACTAAAAGGTTAAAAATAAGATGTTTGCATGCCATATATTACCTAAATTTTAACAACGGGTGAAATGGGCCTAATAAAGAATACGATCAAAATTAGCGGGGAGCGATTCTCGCATTCGGCTAAAATTTCCTTCTGCATCGAACCAGAATTCATAGTCCTTCTTTTTACCCTCTAACGCGCCACGTACTAGGAGCTTATATAAATTGCTCGGTAATAAAAGGTTTTGAAATGTACTTTTTAAGGGGCTTTCCTGAATATCATTAGGAGCAACGGGATACTGCTGCCAAATTCTGCGAATTTTAAATTTTAAAAAACTATTGTTCAAATAACCTTGGATGTTGTCAAAGGTCTCCGCTGGCATATCAACTTCCTTGACCCTGAAGCCCGAAACCAGTAAGTTTCCCGCATTATCATAATCCAAATGATAGGATAATCTATCTTTTTTAAACTTTAGGGAGTAGGTGGTTGCTGCGCTATCGATCTCTTTATAATACTTAACTTGCCTCAAGGCAGGGGCTATTGGCTCCAAATCGAATTGCAGGGTCGGGAATTGTGCTTTTCGGATCCTATGCTGGCGTTCTGGTTTCGCCTGGGAAAAGACGAAACATCCCATCAAAAGGGAAATGGCGAAAATTTTATACTTCATCATATCTAAAACAGTTGATTTCATGGTCATTTACCATGCCCGTGGCCTGCATATGGGCATAAGTTACGGTGCTCCCCACAAATTTAAATCCACGTTTTTTTAGATCTTTGCTAAGTGCGTCGGAAATCGGCGATGTTGCAGGTATCGCCTTATGGTTCTTCGCGTTATTTTTAATTGGTTGACCACCAACAAAGTCCCAAATGTAGTTGTTAAAACTGCCATATAACTGTTGTACTTCGATAAATCGCTGGGCGTTTGTGATGGTAGCCAAAATCTTTAGTCGGTTTCTGATAATGCCGGCATCTTGTAATAATTCATCAATTTTGTTTTGGTCGTACTGGGCAATTTTATGATAATCAAAACGGTCGAAAGCCTTTCTGAAATTTTCACGCTTCCGTAAAACGGTGATCCAGCTTAGCCCTGCTTGGAAGGTCTCCAAGATCAAAAATTCGAAAATAGTGGCATCATCCCTTGCCGGTACGCCCCATTCAAGGTCGTGATAGGCCTCATATAAATCATCGCCCTTGCACCAGCCGCATCGGTGTTTTTCCATGGTTAAAAAGTCATTTTTTAAAGATATGTAAGTTTTTGAAACCAAGTGCTACCTACTTCATCCAAGAGGATATAAGAATTGAATTGTGAAATTCAAATAGGATAATCCTATGTGTTGCTATTTATAATGAAATTGGAGAACTTAGGGCAGCATTCCAAATTGGGTCTCTCGCTTGGTATATTAAATGAAAAAGTAGAGATAGGTTGGCAAATCTTTTACAACGGCTTCTGTTGGTATAAATAGGTAATGGTGCCTTTCTGCAAGTTTTTCGATGCGGTACTGAATTTGGCTTTTAAAGCATAACTGATTGCATTGTCAACTAGGCATCCATTTGATGTGCTCGAACTTTTCTCATTAAAATCTGCTGCAACCACATTGCCCATGGTATCCACTTCGATATTGACGACCACTTGTCCACCTTCGATACAAGTATAGATCGGTGGTGGCAGCTTAAAGTTGCTCCTATCTACCAATGAATAGGAAACCGATGTACGACGCTTGGATAAATTATTGGTAAATTCATCTTTTTGGGCTTCCAATTCACCCAATTTCTGTTTGACCTCTTCTCTTTTTTTAGCAAGTTCTTTTATTTTGCCAACATATTCTGATTCAGATAGCAAATCGTTAGGGTCCTCGCTATCGGAGTTTGACTCGCGTTCCGCCATCAATTCTTCCAAAGTCTTTAGCGGTTGTGGGTTACCAAAACTAGGCTTGGCGGTTTCGTTAAAGGCCATATGGCTTTTAATAGGGTCTGCTTGGGCCATCTCGTCCATCAATTTTTCCTTTTCCTCCAATAATTGTTCGATGTCGTCTTGCTCCAATACCATTTCAACCACATACTCGTCCTCTTCTTGTCCTTGGCCCAAATGGATGCTATACAAGAACAGCACCACAATGGCCATGGAAAAAAGTGTTATTAAGAGCGATAATTGCTTGCGATTCAGACTCATAGTGGTATAACCACGATTTTATAAAATTATTTCAAATATCCGTTGAACGGAATGTTATTGGGCGCATTTTAATAGAATTCTCAAATTTCATCTCAAATTTTCCCCAAATTCATTGGGGCCTAGGGCATTATTTACGTTGTAATCCCCTATTTTGGTTCTTCTTAAACGAGATAAATATGCCCCACTCCCTATTTCTTTCCCCAAATCATGTGCCAAAGATCTAATGTAGGTGCCCTTAGAGCACAGTACTCGAAATGAGACCTCGGGCATGCTCATCTCTGTAATCTCAAAGGCTAGAATGTTAACCTTTCTTTTTTTTATGACCACTTCCTTTCCTTCCCTCGCGTATTCATAAAGGCGTTTCCCATCTTTTTTTAGTGCTGAAAAAACTGGGGGTATCTGATCGATTTCCCCAATAAACTTCGGTAAGGTTTGTTGTATGAGCGCTTTGGTAATATGTTCGGTGGGAAAGATTTGGTCTATTTCGGTTTCCATATCATAGGATGGACGTGTGGCACCTAGGGTGAGTGTGCCAACATATTCCTTTTCTTGTCCTTGCAGTTCATGGATTATTTTGGTGAATTTTCCAGTACAGATCAGTAGGAGACCAGTAGCCAAGGGGTCTAATGTGCCCGCGTGGCCAATCTTAATTTTTTTTAACGCGAATTTGGTTCGGATGGCCCATTTGATTTTGTTGACCGCTTGAAAGGAAGTCCAACCGAGCGGCTTGTCGATCAGCAATAGCTGTCCCTCCAAAAAATCATTTTTGGTCATCAGATTACGGTTAATGGCCGAACAAAATAGTGAATCAAGATAATGGCAAGTCCGATGATAATCCTATAATAGCCGAACATCTTGAAGCCATGCTTGCTCAAGTAACCTATAAAGGTTTTTATGGCCAATAGGGCCACCAAAAACCCGACCACATTTCCGATGATCAATAGGTTGATCTGTTCACTGGTAAGGGTAAAACCGGCCTGGTAATAGTCATAACTTTTTTTTAGGGTCGCCCCTAACATAGTAGGAACGGCCAGAAAAAAAGAGAATTCCGCTGCGGCGGTTCGCGATAATTTTTGTGTCATCCCTCCTACAATGCTAGCACCGCTTCTTGAAACTCCAGGAATCATGGCCAAACACTGAAATAGGCCTATTTTGAAGGCGGTCGCATATGAAATTTCTGTGCTTTCACCATCTCCGAACCAAGCATCGACCTTTAAAAGTATGAAGCCGCCAACAAGCAAGGATATGGCCACTGTCAAAGGGTTTTCCAACAAAGAATCGATGACATCGCTCAATAATAATCCAAATACTACCGCAGGAATAAAGGCCACCAGTAGTTTAAAATAAAAATCGACCGATTGAAAGAATCGCTTAAAATAAAGTACCACCACAGAGAGAATCGTACCCAATTGGATAACTATCGTGAAGAGTTTGGTAAATTCTTCTTGGGCGATGCCAAAAAAGGAAGACGCGATAATCATATGCCCCGTAGACGAAATAGGCAAATATTCGGTAATACCCTCAATAATGGCTAGGATGATGGCCTTCAGTATATCCAAGACCTATTGTTTCTTATGTGGGTTCAACAAGATGGCGTACACTTCAATAGCAAGTCCAAGCAAAACCAAAGTCGGTGCAAGCCGAATCCTTCTAAAACTAAAAATATCTTCATTAAAAATGTTCGGGTCGTCACTGCCACCCCCACTCATCAAAATAAAACCCAAGGTGATGCAGGCGATACCGATGAACATGAACATATAGTTCTTTTTCTGGAATATAAATTCTTGCTGCGTACGTTTCTCTGGTCTGTTGTGATCGTTTTTAGCCATGACGCAAATTTAGTAATATAATTCGTCAGTTCTCAGGTTAAGGAAACGTTGGGTAGCAAAAAAGGTACTGATCAGTGAAATAAAAATGCCCAAAAAGAAAACGCTCACGAAGAGGATTCCCAGCACCATTGGGTCTTCGAAGAGGGCCAATTCCGGGAAAGTGTTATCCATATAATAAAGAAATCCGGCAAGCGCCATCAAGGCCAGTACGGCGCCTAACATTCCCAACTTAATGTTCGTCCAAATGAAAGGACGTCTGATAAAGGTCTTGGTCGCACCCACCATTTGCATGGTTTTAATAATAAATCGTTTGGCATAAATGCTCAAGCGGATAGAGCTATTGATCAATAATACAGCAATAAAGGTAAAGACCCCACTTGCAATTAAGATCCAAAAACTGATTTTCTTAACATTTTCGTTCAATAGGCCCACAAGCGGCTTGTCATAACTTACCTCGTCCACGTAGGTTTTAGAGGTGAGTTCTTCCGCAATCTCCTCTATTTGTTCAGTGGAGACAAAATCGGCCTTTAGTTTTACGTCAATTGAGTTTTTTAAGGGATTATAGCCTAGGAAGTCAATAAAATTCTCACCGATTTCCTCACTGTGCTGCTCGGCCGCTTCTTCTTTTGAGACATAGGTGGCCGATTTAACGTATTCGGCCATCGCGAGACTTTTTTGCAACTGGTTCACTTCTACTTCCTTGGCACTTTCCTTTAAAAATATTGAGATGGCGATTTGTTCCTTAAAATGGTTGGCCATTTTCTTAGTATTCAATACCAATACACCCAATACACCCAACAAAAAAAGTACCAAGCCGATGCTTAATACTACTGAAAAATAGGAGGATACTAGCTTTTGTTTTTGATAGCTTTCAAAAGATTTGCCCATAGCACGGTATGAATGTGCAAAAATAGGAAAGTAAATCGAATAAACTTATTTTTGCCCCTTATTCAGATTGATAGGACATCAATGTCCAAAGAGATTTATTCGAAAAGAAGACATGGGTTACGATTTTGGGAAAATAGAGGTAAAATGGCAGAAATATTGGGCTGAAAACCAGACTTTTAAAGCGGAAAACGATTCTGATAAAGAAAAATTCTATGTATTGGATATGTTTCCATACCCTTCCGGAGCTGGATTGCATGTCGGCCATCCTCTAGGGTATATTGCCAGTGATATTTACGCCCGTTACAAAAGGCATAAGGGTTTTAACGTCTTGCATCCACAAGGATATGACTCTTTTGGCTTACCTGCTGAACAGTATGCCATCCAGACTGGTCAGCATCCTGCGATTACCACGGAGACCAATATCAAAAGGTATCGTGAGCAGTTAGATAAAATAGGTTTTTCATTTGATTGGAACAGGGAAGTGCGTACCAGCGATCCCAAATATTATAAATGGACACAGTGGATATTCATCCAGCTTTTCAATTCTTGGTATAATAACGATACCGACAAAGCGGAGGAGATCAATAACTTGTTCAAAATTTTCAACAAGGAAGGAAACGCCAATGTGCAAGCGGTATGTGATGATGATGTTCCGGTATTTTCAGCATCTGAATGGAAACGGCTTTCAAACATTGAACAACAGCAGATCTTACTAAAATACAGATTGACATATTTGGCCGAAAGCGAGGTCAACTGGTGTCCCGCATTGGGTACCGTGTTGGCAAACGACGAAATCGTAAACGGGGTATCCGAACGTGGCGGTTATCCGGTCATCCGCAAAAAAATGACCCAATGGAGCATGAGGATAACTGCCTATGCCCAGCGACTCTTGGACGGCTTGGATAAAATTGATTGGCCCCAGCCCCTCAAAGATTCCCAGACCAATTGGATTGGAAGGTCCGAGGGGGCGGAGGTAAAATTCCAAATTCCAAACACAAAATTTGAAATCCCGGTCTTCACCACCCGGCCCGATACGATCTTTGGCACAAGCTTTATGACCCTGGCCCCCGAGCATGATCTGGTTCCCAAAATCACAACCCCGGGACAAAAATCCGAGGTCGAGGCCTATATCAAATCTACCGCCAAGCGTTCAGAAAGGGATCGTATGGCCGATGTAAAGACAATTACCGGGGCCTTTATCGGGGCCTATGCCGAACACCCATTTACCAAAGAGCCCATTCCCATTTGGATAGGGGACTACGTGCTTGCCGGCTATGGTACTGGGGCTGTAATGTCCGTACCGTGTGGGGACCAACGTGACTATGATTTTGCGAAGCATTTTAATATTCCCATTCCAAATATTTTTGAAGGGGTCGATATTTCGGACGAAGCATATGCCAATAAAGAAAAGACCGTTATAGCCAATTCAGATTTTTTAAACGGACTCCCCTATAAAAAAGCGGTAAGAAAGGTAATTGACGAACTGGAAAAACACGGTCAGGGAAAGGGAAAGATCAATTATCGACTGCGCGATGCCGTATTTAGTAGACAACGTTATTGGGGCGAACCTTTTCCGGTGTATTATATTGATGGGCTACCGCAGATGATCGATGAAAATCATTTGCCCATCAAACTCCCGGAAGTGGCAAAATACCTGCCCACGGAAACAGGGGAACCCCCCTTGGGCAACGCCACCATTTGGGCTTGGGATCTACAAAATGCTAAGGTGGTAAGTTGTTCGATGATCGACCATAAAACCATATTTCCCCTAGAGCTCAATACCATGCCCGGGTGGGCAGGCAGTTCGCAGTACTTCAACAGGTACATGGATCCCCATAATGATCAGGAGATTTTTTCTGAAAAAGCGATCAACTATTGGAGAGCGGTAGATTTATACATCGGCGGCAGTGAGCATGCCACAGGCCATTTATTGTATTCCCGGTTTTGGCAAAAGTTTATGTTTGATAAGGGTTTGGTTCCAGTAGACGAATATGCCAAAAAGTTGATCAATCAAGGAATGATTACCGGCACAAGCGCGTTTATTTATAGGACTAAGGTGGGCAACAGGGTAACATTGGTTTCTAAAAATAAAATAAAAGATTTTGGGGGATATCCAGAAGATTCCAATGAAGCATCGAAACCAGAAGCCAAAGGAAAAAATGTACTCCAAAAAATTCATGCTGATGTATCTTTTGTGAATACCTCCGATGAATTGGACATTGCTGCGTTTTTAAAATGGCAGCCGGAATACAAGGACGCAGATTTTATTTTGGAAAATGGGAAGTACATCGTAGGCCGTGAGGTCGAAAAGATGTCCAAATCGAAATACAATGTGGTAAGTCCAGACAGTATTTGCGAGGATTATGGGGCCGATAGCCTCCGCCTGTACGAAATGTTCTTGGGCCCTTTGGAGCAGTCCAAACCCTGGAACACCGCTGGTATCACTGGAGTACACGGATTTTTGAAGAAATTGTGGAAACTTTACCATTCCGGACCAAATGGGGAATTTAAGGTTGATAATTTAACTAATCCTGGTGGAATTCTGAATAATCCTTCGCCCGAAAGCCTCAAGACCTTTCACAAAACCATCAAAAAGGTTGAGGAGGATATTGAGAACTTTAGTTTTAATACTTCGGTTTCCACTTTTATGATATGTGTTAACGAATTAACTGCTCAAAAATGTCAAAGTCGAACAATTTTGGAGCCATTGGCTATTTTAATTTCGCCGTACGCACCACATATTGCAGAAGAGCTATGGGAGAAACTGGGGCATTCAGGTTCTATTTCAACAATACCTTTTCCGAAATATAATCCTGAATATTTGGTGGAGTCCACTAAAGAATACCCGATTTCCTTCAATGGTAAAACAAGGTTTACCTTGGAACTTCCAATGGACATGGGAAAGGACGAAATTGAGGCCGTGGTCCTTGCGCATGAAAAGACGCAACAACAGCTGGCGGGCCGGACCCCGAAGAAGGTGATCGTGGTGCCTGGGAAGATCGTGAATGTTGTGGGATAGCACGCTTCCGATCCGCCACTGGCTGGACACCTTACCCCAAAATGGAGAAGGAACTAACAATCGTTCACAAAACCAACCATGCAAAAAATAGAAATCCTTGGCCTTGTGGCGGCCTTTATAACAACTTCTGGGTTTATACCACAGGTATATAAAGTCTGGAAAGAGAAATCAACTAAAGATATTTCATTGGCAACGTACTTGATATTGACCTTGGGACTTTCTTTATGGTTGGTGTATGGCATTTTTATTGAAAGTTTGCCCGTTATCCTGGCCAATGGAGTGACTCTGCTTCTGGTAATTTTAATATTGACGTTAAAATTAAAATACAAGTAACCCTGTTGGACATTTTGTCAGCTGTTCGAGGCTGAATTTTAGGCGTGTTTCATGTTGGCGAAGTTTTTGCAATGGAATAGTAGATTTCTTTGAGAAGGAATCTTTAGTATATTTAATTCAATTTTAAAAAGAATATAATTATGATGACCTATTATATAATTATTGGCGTGGTAGGCTTGGTAAGTTGGGCCGTTAGTCGCAAATTAAAAAGCAAGTTCAAGTTCTACTCGAATGTGCATCTGCGCAACGGGATGAGTGGCGCTGAGATTGCAGAAAAAATGTTGGCCGATCATGGGATAACGGATGTAAAAGTAATCTCTACCCCCGGGATGCTTACCGATCATTACAATCCGGCCAATAAAACGGTCAACCTCAGTGAAGGGGTCTATCAACAAAGAAATGCCGCAGCGGCCGCTGTGGCTGCCCACGAATGCGGGCATGCGGTACAGCACGCCAAAGCTTATAGCTGGTTGGGCCTTCGATCCAAAATGGTGCCCGTGGTGAATGTCGCTTCTGGATTGTCCCAATGGGTCATTATGGGAGGACTGATTCTATCGGCCACCTCTGCTTTGGGAAGTGGTTTGATGTTAGCGGGAATTTTGATGTATGGGGTAGTAGCAGCGTTCAGTTTTATTACCCTTCCGGTAGAATACGACGCTAGTCATCGTGCTTTGGCATGGCTGAAGAATAGACATATCGTAAGCCCTGAAGAGTATGCAGGTGCAGAAGACTCGTTGAAATGGGCCGCAAGAACCTATGTGGTGGCCGCGATTGGCGCCTTGGCAACCCTGGCTTATTTTATAATGAGGTATTTGGGAAGCAAGGATTAGAGGAATAAACCATGGAATCGAACCTGTCCAAATTTATTGGACAGGTTTTATATGGTTATCTGCCTATCGATCTGTTGTGCTAAAGAAATAAAGGTCTCGGTCCGGGACACTCCTTCAATCTGTTGGATTTCTTTATTGAGCACTTGCATCAAATGTTCATTGTCCCTGCAGAGCACTTTGATCAAAATTGACCAATTACCTGTAGTGTAGTGGCATTCTAGTACTTCTGGAATTTTTTCGAGTTGTTTTACTGCTGCAGGATTGCTCATAGCCTTGTCCAAATAAATTCCTACATATGCCATGGTCGTATACCCCATTACCTTGGGATTGATAACGAATTTAGAACCCGATAAAAGTCCCGAGTTCTCTAATTTTCGGAGCCGTTGGTGGATTGCAGCCCCTGAGATACCAATGTTCCTCGCAATTTCCAAAACGGGTTTGCGAGCGTCCGCCATTAAAAATCTTAGTATTTTCTTGTCGATCCCGTCAATCTTCACTTTGTCGTTGGAGGGTTTCATCTTTCATGTATCAAACTATAGTAAAATTATGGTATTATTGCCGATAATAAATCAGATAAATGCTAAGGTTTATGTTAAATATCTTAACTTAAAACGTTTATAACCATAACATTAGATCAACTTGCCACTGAATCAGGATTATAGCCCAGATAAGGTACCGCATGCTCCTTAAAGGCTATTCCGTATGCCTTTAGCTCCCTTAGAATAGGTTCATAAACTTCTTTTTTAATGGGAATTTGCACCCCTGGGGTGGTTATTTTTTGGTTAAGGATCAAAAGTGAAGCGATGGCCACCGGTAAACCTACGGTCTTGGCCATGGCCGTATGGGTCCGGTTTTCACCAATGACTACCGTATTGGCATCGATTTGCTTTTTTATGCCATTAAGTTCGTAACCGAATTTATGGTACATCACGATCATATCCTTGTCATTTTCAGCTAATGTCCAACTATCTTCTAAAATCTTTTGGAGTATTTGCGCAGGAGTGGCATCCTTGAGGCGTATAATTTTTTTAGGATTAAAAAGGTCTAATTCTACCAGCTTATCCCACATGATATCGTCCTGATCTATTTTTAAGTAATGCCGTAATTTTAACTCAACGGAGTCGGTTGGTGAATAGGGCAGAAATAGGTTTACGAATGCCCGATAAGATATGCCCGCAGAATTTTCCACAACGTAACTGTCATCTGTCATCCCCATTTGAACAAACATGTTCCAAGCTTTTGAAAACCCGACCCTTCGCATGGTTCCCCGGTAAAGGGTCAGTATATCTTGGAGTCCATATGCTTCCCTGTAATTTAGGGAATCCCGGTTGGCATATCCTTCAAATCTGCCATAGCCTTCAATATCAAAAAACTCCGTGCGCCTGAATAATTTGTGATAGGGAATGTATTTATAGGTCCCTTCCTGTAAAAATTTGGCTGTTCCCCCTTGGCCAGCCACGACCACATTCCTTGGGTTCCAGGTAAATTTGTAGTTCCAGAGATTGTTATCGCATTCAGGGGCTACCAATCCTCCAGTAAACGATTCAAACAAAATTATTTTTCCCCCTTGGTTCCTGATTTGATCGATTATTTGCATCGCACTCATATGATCTATGCCAGGATCAAGGCCGATTTCGTTCAT
>JBBKWR010000177.1:0-11973 GCA_037969055.1 Flavobacteriaceae bacterium
GCGATGACCTTTGCCCCCGCAATCTGGGCCAATTTCATGATGCCTATACCAATAGGACCACAACCGATCACGACGATGGTTTCCCCCTTTTGGAGCTGCGCCCTGCGCAGTGCATGGGCCCCAATGGCCAAGGGCTCAACGACCGCCATCTGCACAGCGCTCAAGTTTTTGGCAGGGATCAAAAGATCCACGGGAAGGGTAATCTGTTCCTGCATGCCACCATCCGTATGAATTCCCAATACCTTTAAGCTGGTACAGCAATTTGTTTTTCCGTTACGGCAAGAAATACACCTACCACAACTCAGATAGGGCATGATCACTACCTTGTCTCCAATTTTTATCCCTTTCTCATTGTCAGCAATGGCCAAAATTTCAGCAGCCAACTCATGTCCTAAAATCCGTGGATACGTAAAAAATGCCTGGTTACCCGTATATGCATGAAGATCGGTCCCACAAACACCCACTTTAAGAACCTTTAAAAGGGCTTCTCCCTTGTTTTGAATGGGAATATCTTTTTCTTTTAATAGAAATTGACCAGGGCGTTCGCATACGATGTATTTCATACGCCCTAAGGTACAATTTTGAAAAAAATACAGGGATATTATTTCTGCATTTTCAAGAAAACCTGCTGTTGCATACCTAGCTGGTATCCATTTTCACTATGACCACCTTTTTTGCAAATCACCTTGTTCAAAATTCAGTAGTTTTGGTAAATCAAGTTTTTCAAGCGCCAATAATAATAAACTGCCAATGGAATGCCTCGCCGCCATCGCCACAGGGACCGGTGATTTTGTCATAGATACCATCGTCGTTGGCATGCCGATGGCCGATGAGGTATTAGTGGCCATAAAGGCCGCTGGCTTATGCCATACCGATTATGATTCACTGCATTGGGGAAAACCTATTATACTGGGACATGAGGGGGCTGGCATAGTGAAGGCCGTGGGCGTCGAAGTAAGAAATGTCTCAGTAGGTGACTCTGTGATCTTAAATTGGGCGACCCCATGTCGCAAGTGTTTTCAGTGTATGCGGGGCAATGAACATATTTGTGAAAAGAATTCCCCCGTGGTGGCCGGTGCCAATGGCTATACCGAAGGGCATGCGCATTTGGAGGGCACCACCTATAAGGGCGCGGCCATAGTTAGATCTTTTAATATCGGTACACTTTCGGAGTATACCTTGGTAAAGGCATCTGCCGTAGTTAAGAACCCATCCCCGACCATGTCGTTTGCGGCGGCTTCCATCATTAGCTGTGGGGTGATGACAGGCTATGGATCTGTAGTGAATTCGGCGCAGGTAAAAGCTGGAAGTTCTGTAGTCGTTTTAGGAACTGGTGGGGTTGGACTAAGTGTGATCCAAGGCGCTAAGATCAGTAAGGCGGCCATGATCATTGCGATAGATATTATTGAAAATCGCTTGGCTCTGGCCAAGAAATTTGGGGCTACCCATATCATCAAAGCCGATAAGAATGATATTGGATTGTTGGAGGCCGCCAAAGCCATAAAAAAAATAACGGATGGGAGGGGGGCCGATTATGCCTTCGAATGTACCGCAGTGCCGGAATTGGGAGCCGCCCCGCTGGCCATGGTTAGAAATGCGGGTACCGCAGTACAGGTAAGTGGCATCGAACAAGAAATCAGGGTGGATATGAATCTTTTCGAGTGGGACAAGATATACATCAATCCATTATACGGAGGGTGCAATCCCGAAAGAGATTTTCCAAAAATAGTATCCCATTACGAATCAGGTCAATTAAAATTGGAGGAAATGATCAGTAAGAAATATACCTTGGAACAGCTTGGCCAGGCATTTGACGATATGTTATCGGGCAAAAACGCCAAAGGGGTTATAGTGTTTTAACAATAAGCAATAAGCAATTAATAATAATCGGTGAATCATGAATTCCCATGTTTAGAACTTCTGAAATATCGGATCCCAAGTTTGAAAACGCACATCTACGGTTTATAACTGTAAAAACCGCCAACCTAAAGGGTAGGGGCGATATTTGTGTATTTGTGCCACCGGTGAAAAACGTAAAAGATATCCCCTTGGTAATCTTGCTTCATGGGGTCTATGGGAGTGCTTGGGCGTGGACGCAAAAAGGGGGCGTGCACCTTACCACATTGGAGATGATGGAAAAAGGAAAGATTGGCCCAATGGTTTTGGCCATGCCTTCGGATGGAATGTGGGGAGACGGCTCTGCTTATTTGCCCCACAATGGATACGATTTTGAAAAATGGATCGTAGAGGATGTGCCCAACGCAGTCATGCAGCATATCCCAATGATAAGTGAAAATTCCGATCGCTTTATTGCAGGCTTGTCTATGGGCGGATTTGGCGCTTTGCGGTTGGCGATAAAGTATCCCAAAAAGTTCCTAGCTGTATCTGCACACTCGGCCATTACTTCCTTGGAACAAATGCCATTGTTCGTCGAGGAACCCCTAGAAGGATACCTCCAAAAAGACGAACATGAAAATTCTGTTTGGGGGCTCCTACATCATGCCAAAGGCCATTTGCCAAAAATAAGGTTTGACTGCGGTAGGGATGATAAGTTGATCCGTCAGAACCGTATCTTGCATGAGCAAATGAAAGGAGCCAATATTAAACATATGTACCAAGAATTTTCTGGGTCCCATGAATGGCCCTATTGGCAGGAGCATATTAAGGACAGCTTGTTGTTTCTTGATGGAGAGCGGATAAGCACCAAAAAACGAAATCCAAAATAAAAATAGATGCTAAAACCTTTATTGTAATTAGGGAGATAGCAATAGATGTTATGAAATGAACAAATTAGGTAATGGTTAATCGGACTTCGTTTTTTAATTTAGAGGTATATAAGAACCTAAGCAGTAGTAATTATGGAAGCAATAAAAGATTTGGCAGATAACCATAAGATGGTATCCGAACTATTCAAATATCCCACCTCGTTGGAAGAATGGCAGAAATACAGGTTAACTGAAGAACAGGTTGCGTTCTTTCATGAATATGGCTATTTGTCCGGTATAAAAATGTTGGGAGACGACCAGATCGAAGTGTTGCGCAAAGAATTGGAGGAAGTGATGGATCCCAGTCATCCGGCACACCATTTGTTCTATGAATTCCATAGCAATGAATCAGAGGATCCGAATGCTGTATTGTTCCATTCTTTGGGACATTGGCGCATCACCCCTGGCTTTCATGATGTACTTTGGAACCCTGCCTTTGTAATGGCGGCACATCAGTTGTTGGGCAACAGGCCCGTTCGGTTTTGGCACGATCAGCTTTTCTGCAAGCCCGCAAGGCATGGGGGCGTGGTAGCCTGGCACCAAGATTATTCGTATTGGACACGTACCATAGCCATGCAGCATTTGACCTGTTGGACCGCCTTGGATGATGCCTCGACCGAAAATGGATGCTTGCATTACATTCCAAAAAGCCATAAATGGGGCCTGTTGGATGCGCCCTCATTGGCCGGCGATATGAATGGATTATTGGCTTACCTCAGTGAATCCCAAAAAGCGGAATTCAAACCTGTGCCGATTGAATTAAAAAAAGGATATGCTACCTTTCACCATCCCTTAATGGTACACGGTTCTTATCAGAATAAATCGGAAATGAGCCGTAGGGCCTTTGTGCTAAATGTCTTTGCCGACGGAACGATAAGCAACACCGATGACGAACTTTTGGCTGGCGTACCCTGTATTCCAAAAGGAAAAAAAATGGAAGGTAAATTTTTCCCTTTGATTTTTGACCATTCGAACTAATGGGGCATCGGATTGGGTAATTTATAGATTTTTGGACTAGAACCTTTTTATTGAAAACCGATAAACTAAATATAAAAGCATATTATAGGTTACATTAGTTGTTCATTTTATTAAAAAAATAAAATTTGAATTGAATCTTAAGTCATTTTCCCCACTATTCGCTTAATGTTCCGAGAAAGAAATCTAGTCAAATAAAAACCAGCTACCAAATAAGTCTTGTTATGTCTATAGAAGATCGATATGCCATGTCTCCCGAGCTTACCAAGAAAATAGACGATGCGGGTATTATTGCCGTGTTGATCATCGACGAATTGAAGCATGCCATACCCTTGGCGAAAGCCTTGCTCACAGGTGGTGTGGACACCATAGAACTTACCTTACGCACCCCTGCGGCGATGGAAGCGGCCCGAATGATTAAAAAGGAAGTACCGGAAATTACCTTGGGCTTTGGTACCGTTTTGACCAAAGATCAAGTAAAGGCCGTGGTCGATGTGGGGGCGGATTTCGCGGTGTCCCCTGGGTGCAATCCCAAAATAATTCAAGAGGCACGTAAACAAGGTCTGTCGTTCGCACCTGGGGTAATGACTCCAACAGATATTGAAATAGCCATAGAGCAAGGATGCCGAACGCTTAAATTTTTCCCCGCGGAAACTTCTGGTGGTATGGCACATTTGACAAGTATGGTTGCCCCATACCAACATTTGGGATTGAAATTTGTACCCTTGGGCGGTTGTAATATGGATAATGCGGGAACCTATCTGAAGTCAGAATTAATTACTGCAATTGGAGGTACTTGGATCGCGAAACGGCCTTTGATCCAATCAGAAAATTGGGAGGCCATAACGAAAAATGCCGCAGAAATAATAGCCTTGATCCAAAAAGTGCGGAACGGCCAAAACTAAATTGATTAAATTTATTCTTTAGCATACGAGCAATGAAAACAGTTGTAACCTTTGGTGAAATTATGGGACGCCTTGCGGCACCTGAAAATCTACGCTTACGTCAAACCCGAAATTTAGAGATAACCTATGCCGGCGCGGAGGCAAGTGTGGCGGCATCGATTTGCAACTTTGGAGGCAACGCACGCTATGTAACCGCCCTGCCAAAACATGCTATGGCCGAGGCAACTATGGATTCCATCAGGGCCGTGGGCATCGATGCACAATTTGTTTTGCGAACCAATGAAGGAAGGTTGGGTCTTTATTTTCTGGAAACAGGGGCAAATCAACGTCCGAGCAATGTCATCTATGATCGTGAGGATTCTGCTATTGCGATCACGGACGCCGATAAATATGACTGGGACGCGATATTCGATGGCGCACAGTGGTTGCATCTTAGTGGTATTACGCCCGCACTTTCAAAAAAAGCGGCTGGGGCCACTTTGATGGCGGCCCAGAAGGCCAAGGCTGCGGGAGCATCCATTACCATCGATTTAAACTTCCGTGGAAAACTATGGAAATGGGACCCATCAAAAAACGCCCGTGAGTTGGCTCAGGAAACCATGCGCGGAATCTTGCCTTTTGTTGATGTGGTAATCGCCAACGAAGAAGACTGTCACGATGTATTGGGTATTCAGGCAGGCGATACCGATGTACATTCAGGTACCTTGGATACCTCTCGTTATCCTGAAGTGGCCAGGCAAGTGGCAAAGCAGTTTCCGAATGTCAGTAAAGTTGCCATTACCCTGAGGGAAAGCTTATCAGCAAGTCACAATAATTGGGGGGCCATGTTATATGAAGTGAAAAATGATACCCCATACTTCGCGCCTCTTGACGCGAAAGGGAATTACCAACCTTACCAGATAAAGAATATAGTCGACCGAGTAGGGGGCGGTGATTCATTCGCGGCCGGATTAATTTTCGCCCACATAACCAAGGAACTAAGCGATTCCCAAAAAGCTGTGAATTATGCGGTCGCGGCTTCGTGTCTAAAACATTCTATTAAGGGCGACTTTAATTATTCAACACGCGCTGAGGTAGAAGCCCTTATGGGGGGTAGCGCCTCGGGTCGTGTGGTCAGATAATACAAATACATGGACTGCGAAAGGAAGGACCATAATCAATCTGATTCAAGAAGTAATCATGAGCTGACTTTTTGGGGCAGAGGATCATAAGTACAATACCAGTACATGTCAAAAATATCGTAAGGTCATGCTTTCCTCAAAAGGAAATTTCTCCTGATCACCAATAGAAAGAAACAATTTTATAAACCAATAGATTTTTAGGCATATCAAAACCTTAAAGATCTCCAAACAAAAATCGATGAAAGCAACAATCTATGAAGGCAATAAGACCTTTTCGGTCATTGAAAAGGAAATCGAGGCTCCCGCCAAAGGAGAGGTGCGTATCAAGGTTGCCTATACCGGGGTATGTGGAACCGATGTGCATATCTATCATGGGATGATGGACAAAAGGGTTAAGATTCCAGAAACCATCGGACACGAAATGTCGGGCACCATAGATGTCATTGGTCAAGGAGTGGAAGGTTTTTCAATTGGGGACAAAGTAGTGGTTCGCCCGTTAGATGATCGCGGGGTAAAACCCTCAGATAAGGGATTTAACCATATTTGTGAGAACCTTAAATTTATAGGCATCGATAGTCCCGGATCCATGCAACAATATTGGAACGTACCTGCGTTTACCTTGCATAAATTGCGGACGGAGACCGATTTAAAACTAGCCGCCTTAATTGAACCATTGTCGGTGGCGGTACACGATGTACGGCTGAGTGGGTTGGTAAAAGGCGAGGCAGCTGTGGTGTTGGGAGGGGGTCCTATCGGACTTTTGGTTGCCATGGTCGCCAAAGAAGTTGGGGCAAAGGTTATTGTTTCCGAAGTCAATAAAAATAGAATCGCAAAGGCCAAGGAATTGGGCCTGAATGCCGTAAATCCGACTAAATTGGATTTGGTGGACTATGTTAAAGAACAGACCGATGGCCACCTAGCGGATGTAGTTTTCGAAGTCGCTGGAGTACAGCCAGCGGTGGATGTTATGACAGAAGTTGCCGGAATTCGTGGAAGAATATTAATGGTCGCCATCCATGGACAAAAGAAAGAAGTGGACTTGTTCAAGTTCTTTTGGAAGGAATTAAAACTTATTGGCGCCAGGGTGTATGAAAAAGAGGATTATGAAAAGGCCATTGCGCTGATAACAGCAAATAAACTGCCCTTTGAGAAGATGATAACAGACGTACAACCATTAACCAATATCCAACAAGTATTCGAAAAGATAGACAACAATCCCGATGGCATGAAGGTGTTGATGGATTGTCAATTGTAATGTACAAGAATAACTTCAAGTATCGATTTCAAGAATTTAAAATTGAACTTTTAACGATGGAGGCTAACACTACAAATAAACAGGATGACAACATTAAGTAAATTCAGTCTTAAAGGAAAAATAGCCTTGGTTACAGGTTGTAAAAGAGGGATAGGAAAAGCCATGGCCATAGGAATGGCAGAGGCGGGAGCGGATATCATCGGAGTGAGCGCTTCCTTGGAAAAGCATGGTAGTATGGTTGAACAGGAAATCGAAGGTATTGGAAGAAAATTCAAGGGCTATACCTGCGATTTCAGTGATCGTAAGGCATTGTATGAATTCATTACTAAGGTGAAGGATGACTTCCCCAAAATCGATATTCTGGTCAATAATGCAGGGACCATCTTGCGTGCTCCAGCGGCGGAGCATTCAGATGAATACTGGGACAAGGTGATCGAGGTGAATCAAACTGCCCAGTTTATTTTGACGAGGGAAATAGGAAAGGAAATGGTTGCTCGGGGTAAAGGAAAGATTGTTTTTACCGCTTCCCTCTTAACTTTTCAGGGTGGAATTACAGTCCCCGGTTATGCAGCGAGTAAGGGCGCCATTGGACAAATGACCATGGCCTTCGCTAACGAGTGGGCAAGCAAGGGGGTGAATGTAAATGCCATTGCCCCTGGTTACATCAGCACCGATAATACGGAGGCCTTGCGCAACAACCCGGAAAGGGCAAAATCGATTTTGGACCGAATTCCAGCCGGCAGATGGGGGCAACCCGACGACTTTAAAGGTCCGATCGTATTCCTTTCTTCGGAGGCATCGGCTTACATGAATGGGGTCACCATGCTAGTTGACGGGGGTTGGATGGGAAGATGAATTCCAGCAAACGAAAAAAGGCATCCCCCTAAATTACTGAACTATTTATAGCTAGGTTTGAGAGGCCTTAATGGTATTGTTGTCATTATTATTGTAAAAGCTAAACATACACGAACTGCAAGAAATCAGCATAATCAAAAATGAAATACTTTAAAACGGCATTAGCGATATTCTTAATTTTCACGGGAATTCAAAACAGCCTATATGGCCAGAAGATATCGGGCGAGCTTAAAAAATGGCACAAGGTTACTATAGATTTTGAAGGGCCCGAAACCGATGAGCAGGCAGCCGACAATCCGTTTTTGAATTACAGATTATACGTAAGCTTTACCCATAGTGCTTCTGGAAAGCAATATCTTATTCCTGGCTACTATGCGACGGATGGAAATGCGGCCAATACGGGGGCCGATTCCGGAAATGTATGGAAAGTCCATTTTGCCCCTGATGAAATAGGGGAATGGTCGTACACTGTAGATTTTAAAAAAGGTAAATGGGTCGCAGTGCGCACTCATGATAAATTAAAGAGTGCCGGCTTTATGGACGGCGCTCTTGGTAAGTTTACTATTTCAGAAACCGATAAAACAGGTAGGGATATAAGGGGCAAGGGCCGACTGCAGTACATGGGTAAACGATATTTAAAGTTTGCCGAAAGCGGCGAATATTTTTTGAAGTGTGGTTCAGATGCTCCTGAGAACTTTTTGGCATATGATCAGTTTGATGGGACTTTCAAAAATGATGGACATAAAGATGAATTGGTCAAAACATGGGCAGCCCACAATATTGATTGGAAGGCCGGTGATCCTACTTGGCGGGACGGTAAAGGAAAAGAAATTATAGGGGCGATCAATTATTTGGCATCAAAGGGCATGAATGCGTTTTCTTTTTTGACTTTGAATATAGCAGGGGACGACCAAAATGTATTTCCTTATGTCGACTACGATCATTGGGACCGATTTGACACCTCAAAATTAGACCAGTGGGAAGTCGTTTTTGAACATGCTGACAAATTGGGAATGTTTCTCCATTTTAAAACGTTGGAATTCGAAAATCAAGGCTTGTTGGATAATGGTGGAACGGGACTTTATACGAAACTTTATTAT
Organism: Flavobacteriaceae bacterium; assembly: GCA_037969055.1. Classification (GTDB taxonomy): domain Bacteria; phylum Bacteroidota; class Bacteroidia; order Flavobacteriales; family Flavobacteriaceae; genus Pelagihabitans. The sequence continues at coordinate 8,977 of JBBKWR010000177.1, forward strand.
CGAGAATTGATCGCCCGTTTTGGGCATCATTTGGCCATGAACTGGAATCTGGCGGAAGAAACTGGGGACTGGACAGAAACGCCGCCTACCTTTCCTTTGGACGCCCCTGAACGGATCCGTTTGGCTGAATATGTTTCTTCCATTGATCCCTACAAACACCATTTGGTCATTCATAATGGGGATTGGTTTGATGAAATTTATGGCCCTAACACCAAGTTTACAGGGGCATCTTTGCAGACCAATCAAGAAGATTTTGGCAATGTGCACCCATGGACGTTAAAGGTGCTCGCAGAGTCGAAGGCCGCAGGAAAAATATGGGCGGTAGCAGTTGATGAACCAGGCGATCATAGACATTCCTTGATTCCCGATGCGGAAGACCCTGAACATGACAATGCCCGTAAAAATGGGCTTTGGGGCGCCATGATGGCCGGAGCATGGGGTACGGAATGGTACTTTGGGTACGAGCATCCCCATTCTGATCTAAGCTGTCAGGATTATCGTTCCCGCGATCTATTTTGGGACCAAGGAAAAATTTGTCTCGACTTTTTTAATAACAACCATGTGCCTTTTTGGGAAATGGAATCGAATGACATACTTATTTCATCTGCAGGAGATTACGTTTTCGCCAAACCAGGGAACAGCTATGTGGTTTATTTAAAGAATGGCGGAGAATCAACCCTGGATTTAGGGGAATCGAACAACAAGTACAATGTACAATGGTATGATCCAAGAAAAGGAGCCGAACTTCAAAAGGGAAAGGTCAAATCGGTACAGGGACCTGGGAAACGATCTTTAGGACTGCCACCTAAGGATAATGATAAAGATTGGGCGGTCTGGGTTACCAAAGAATAGGAAATGGTTAGCGAATTACTGCTGCAATTCCCCTTCCAAAGGGTAATCAGGATCATAGGAATGGACTTCTTTTTAGATCGATCACAAGTGATTATGGTCAACACAGCCAAAAATTATGAATACTGGTTTTTTTGTCATTTTCTTATTTTAATTTTTCGCTGAATCAGGGTATATAACGAATTCTATTAATCCAAACCGGAATGTTAACCGTCTTTTTTAGCAAAATGGCCCAATGAAGAATAGACTTTTGCAAAGGAATAAAAGAGCGTAACTATGATAATGTTCAATTGGAATTTTGATTAAAAGTTTTTTGAACTTGTTATCTTTTTATAAAGGTTTATGCTTGGATGTCAATCTCCGTTAACGTCTAATTCAAGCCTTACATTTCCCTGTACATAATACGCATGTCTACATAGGCAAATGTGCCATGGCTTTAGCCTTTAGGTTTGACCTATTGTTGGCCATCAAAAACTTGCTTGCCCCCTACAAAGGTCTGCAAGACCTCCACCGTTCGAATTTTTACCGGGTCGATCTTTGTGAGGTCAGCACCAAGTACAGCGAAATCTGCCAATTTGCCAACCTCCAAAGTTCCCTTTACTTGTTCATCAAAGGAGGCATAAGCGGCATCTTTGGTATAGGCTTTTAATGCTTGTTCAACTGTGATCTTTTGCTCGGGCACCCAACCCTCCGGATTTTTACCATCCAAGGTCCGACGGGTAACGGCTGCATAAATGCCTTCGATTGGAGTGGCCGGGGCGACGGGCCAATCGCTGCCGAAAACGATCATCGCATTGGCATCCAATAAGGATTTAAAGGCATAAGTCGTTTTGATCCTCTCGGGCCCGATCATGGCTTCGGCCCAACGCCCATCATCGATGGCGTGATAGGGTTGCACACTGGCGATAACGCCAAGTTCTGCAAAACGCTTTATATCCGACGGATCAATATGTTGTGCATGCTCCAATCGAAGCCTTCTATCCCTCACGCCGTTTTCCTTGATCACACGTCCGTATATTTCCAGCAGGGCATGGATAGCACGATCACCAATAGCGTGCACTGCTATTTGAAGGTCCAGCTTGTCTGCCCCAGAGATCCATTGATATAGGTTTTCTTCACTATTGATGAAAAAGCCTTGATCATCTGCTTTATCTGTGTATGGTGTATTGAAGGCGGCGGTATGGGAACCTAAGGATCCGTCAACGAACCCTTTTAAGATCCCTTTTTTTAAGAAATTATCCTGTTTAATATCAATTCCAGTAAGTTGCTCCCATTTACGTAATGGATAGGCCGAATAGATTCTTACAGACAGTGCTCCAGAATCCCGCAACCTTTCTGCGGCTCCATAGCCCGCCAAACTATCCACATCGGTAACCGAGGTAACCCCATTCGACAGCAGATAATGGTTCGCTGCTTTAAGCGCCTTTTCCTTTTGTGCTTCCGTTAATGCAGGTATTTTATTTAAGACAAGATTCATCGCATTGTCTTTTAGAATACCGGTCGGATTGCCTTTCCCATCACGAACGATTTCCCCACCCTCAATATGTGGGGTATTTTTATCGATGTTCGCAATTTCTAGGGCCTTAGCGTTCGCCAATAACATGTGACCATCAAGACGAAATACGGCCACTGGATTTTCTTTGGTAATTCCATCGATCCATTCTTTTTTTGGTAGTTCGCCGCCCCATAGCGTATGGTCCCAATTGCCTTCCAAAACCCAAACACCTGGTTGCAAACCTTTGGCGAAATCTGCGATACGCCCCGAAAATTCTTCACGGGTGTCGGCGTCCCTTAACTGAACGTTTAAAAGGCTATTCCCGCCCATCAGTAAATGCACGTGGGTATCGATAAACCCTGGGGTAATAAAACGACCTTCTTCGTCGATTACCTCAGTTGACGGACCCTTATACTTATCGATTTCCTCCTGGGTGCCAATGGCAAGTATGGTATCCCCTGAAATTGCCATAGCCTGTGCCATACTTTGTTGGTCATTGCCCATCCATATCTTCGCATTGGTAATGATAAGATCCGCCTTTTTAGGTTCTTTCCCGCATGAAGATACCGAAAGTAATAAGCTAATTATAAATAGGTAAATGAGAGTGCTTTTTCTTGTCATGTTTTGTTTATTCGCTTTGTGGTCGGACACAA